>JANNRN010000076.1:0-30124 GCA_031401375.1 Phyllobacteriaceae bacterium
GCGCTCGGGATTTTGCGGCGCAAGGATGTGGCCACTGAAGCCAAGGCACTCGATCAGGATGCACGCGCCGCCTTGCGAAAAATGGGCGTTCGGTTCGGCGCCTATCACATTTTCATGCCTGCATTGTTGAAGCCGGCGCCGGCCACCCTGTCGACACTGCTCTGGGCCGTCAAAAATGATGGCAAACAAACGCCAGGTTATGGCGATGTCGTGGTTGCCCTTGCGGCGGGCCGCACGTCGGTTGTTGCCGACCCGACTTTCGAGCGTGAATTCTACCGGCTTTCGGGCTTTCGGGTGCTCGGCAAGCGCGCAGTGCGCATCGACATTCTGGAGCGCCTGGCGGATTTGATCCGGCCTGCACTCGCTTGGAATCCAGGTTCGGGCCCACGTCCGACCGGCGCTTATGATGGCGCGCGTTTTGTGGTGTCGCCCGCCATGTTGTCAATTCTTGGCGCAACGCCAGATGATATGACGGAGATTCTCCGCGGACTTGGCTACCGGAGTGATACCCTTTCGGCTGAATTCGTGGAAAAGCATCTGACTGAACTGGACGCTGCCTCGCCGCCTCCCGAATCCAAGCCGGCTGAGGGCGCCGAGACGCCAGCGGTTGAAGTCGTCATCAAAAAGAGCTTTGCGAGCGCTGTGGCCGAGGCGCAGGCGGCGGAACATCAAGTTCAATCGGACGACACGGCTGTCGCGGCGACCGTCGAGCCGAGCGAGGCGGTTGCCCCTGATGCAGAACCAAAAGTCACTCTGGTTTGGAAGCAGGTCCGCCATGATGAGAAGCGACCGGAACGGCGCGACAGACCGGTCAATGGGCGGTCATTTGCAAAGTCTGATGCGGCCCCGGCGGACGGTGCCGAGGCAAAACCCCGCCAGGACAATCGCCCGCGCCGCAATGTCAAGGGCGACAACGCCAACGAGCGCGGCAAACCACGGTTCGACAAGCGGCAGGATAAAACGGCGCCGCGCAGCGAGCGCAAGCCCGACGAGCCAAAGCAAGTGAGCGCGCGAAGCAAGCCCCGCGAAGAGCGCGTGCCGAAGTTTGATCCGGATTCACCGTTTGCAAAGCTTGCCGCCTTACGCGATCAGCTGAAGAAGTAGGAATTGACGGCGAGCGAGAAGCAGCGCATCGACAAATGGCTGTTTTTTGCGCGTGTGACAAAATCACGCGCACTGGCGGCCAAGCTTGCCAATGCCAGGCACGTGAAAATCAATGATCGAACTTCCAGTGGCGCGGACAATCCGGTCAGTATCGGCGACGTCATCAGCATTCATCTTGATCGGCGCGTTCATGTTTACAAAGTGACAGCATTAGGCCAGCGCCGGGGGCCAGCCAGTGAAGCGCGGCTCTTGTACGAGGATTTGACGCCGCCAAAGCCGGATGTACAGCAATTGACCAAAGACGCCCGGCGCGAACCCGGGTCGGGCCGACCTGAAAAGAAGGAGCGGCGGGCGCTGGAGCGGATGCGGGCCAGGATTTTTGATGATTGAGGCCGGGAAACGGGATGGCGCAAGCAGTGATCCCGGGCATTGGAAATTTCGTTCGTTTGGGTTGCCTTTGACGCAACCCCCATCTCTTGTCAGCGCGCCATAAAGCCGCTAACTCACGCCCCATATCAGGTTTCGAGATTCAAAATGACCTATGTTGTCACCGACAACTGCATCAAGTGCAAGTACATGGACTGCGTTGAAGTCTGTCCGGTTGATTGCTTCTACGAGGGCGAAAACATGCTCGTCATCCATCCGGATGAGTGCATTGATTGCGGCGTGTGCGAGCCCGAATGCCCGGCGGATGCAATCAAGCCGGACACAGAGTCAGGTCTCGACAAGTGGCTGAAGATCAATGCTGAATATGCGCCAGTCTGGCCAAACATCACGGTCAAACGCGATCCTCCCGAAAAAGCCAAGGAGTTTGACGGGGTGGAAGGCAAGTATGAAAAGTACTTCTCATCAGAGCCGGGCGAGGGCGATTGATCGCTGATTTGCGTGCCGCGCAGAACGCCGTAGTTAACCACATTGCTGCGCGTTCGGCGCTGGCTAAGCTCGCAAGCGCAGCAAATTGTTGATTTCTGTCGTATTTTGTGTTAATTAGACAAAATGTGCCGGTGGCAAGACGACAATCTTTGCGCGACAGCGTCAATCATTGAGAGGTTGATCTAACTTTCCGAACTTTTTGTGGTTTCGGGGCGAGGTCCTGTTGTGAACTGCAGGTGGCCCGATGCAGTAGTTTGGGTTTTTGGATCAGTCGCATTTTGCTTGGCGAGGATCGCCTTGAAGCGGATAAGGCCCATTGAACAAAGGGCATGACAGGAGTCGCGGTTTAGATGGTGTTACAACAGCAGCAAAAGAAGACGGCAACGCGCAATGGTTACAAGACCGGCGAGTATATCGTATATCCGGCACACGGCGTGGGCCAGATCTTCGCGATAGAAGAACAGGTTGTTGCGGGTCACAAGCTCGAACTCTTCGTCATTGATTTCCTGAAAGACAAGATGCGCCTGAAGGTGCCGGTTGCCAAAGCGACATCGATTGGGATGCGCAAATTGTCAGAGCCGGACTTTATTGAGCGGGGATTGCGGGTGGTTCAAGGTCGCGCGCGGGTCAAGCGCACCATGTGGTCGCGCCGGGCGCAAGAATATGACGCCAAGATCAACTCGGGCGATCTCATCGCGATCGCCGAAGTGGTCCGGGATTTGTTCAGGGCTGATTCCCAGCCTGAGCAATCCTATTCGGAGCGCCAGCTTTATGAGGCTGCACTCGATCGGATGGCCCGTGAGATTGCCGCGGTCAACAAATTGTCTGATACCGAGGCAGTTCGCGTGATTGAATCAAATCTGGCAAAGGGTCCAAAGCGCGGCGCCAAGGTTGATGTCGAAGTCGACAATGACGTTGAAGAGCAGGAAGCCGCCGCCTGATCCGAAAGGCAGTGCGACGAGCAAAAACCCGGCCTCGTGCCGGGTTTTTTGTTGGCTTCACCAAATCGTGATGCGGCACATCAGGGTTCCGGCGCTGTCGTCGCGCCGGATCGCAATCCGCTTAAGCCGCATGACCGTATCATGGATTATCGGTCAGTAGCGGGAGTGCGTGAAATGGCAATGAGACAGCCGCAAAGCCCAATGATGCGCAGTGCGATGAAAGCGCCACTGCTTGAGCGGGGTGAAGAGCACGATCTGGCCGTTCGATGGAAAGAGTGCAACGATCAGCAAGCGATGAACAAGATCGTGATCGCGCACATGCGGCTTGTCATCTCAATGGCCTCGAAGTTCAGGAGTTTTGGCCTCTCCATGAACGATCTTGTTCAGGAAGGGCACGTGGGATTGCTTGAAGCGGCCTCCAGGTTTGACCCGGCCCGTGATGTCCGCTTTTCAACTTACGCAACATGGTGGATCAGAGCCTCGATTCAAGACTATGTGCTGCGAAACTGGTCAATCGTTCGCGGCGGCACCAGTTCCACTCAAAAGGCGCTCTTCTTCAACTTGAGGCGGTTACGCGCCAGACTTGCCAAGGGTCAGGAAGTCATTTCCGAGCGCATGATTTTCAAGGACATATCCGAAAAGCTCGGCGTGTCGGAACAGGATGTGGAACTGATGAACCATCGGCTCTCCGCTCCGGACAGTTCGTTGCATGCCCCCATGAACGCTGATGAGGACGCAGGGGCGAACCGCATGGATTTTCTTGTCGATTCCTCGCCGCTTCCCGACAATGTTGCGGCATCATCGATTGATGACGCACGCCGGCATGAATGGATGGAACGTGCGCTCGGTGTTTTGAACGAGCGGGAATTGCTGATCATCAGGAAAAGACGGCTGAGTGAAGAGGTTGCAACGCTTGAATTGCTTGGTGAAGGGCTCGGCATTTCAAAGGAGCGCGTCAGGCAGATTGAAAGCCGGGCATTTGAGAAACTGCGCCAAGAGCTTCAGAGGTCCAATCTCGGGCTTGCGCTTGAAGCCGCAGGCGCTTGAGGTTCCTCAGAACATTTCCAGGAAAAGTGGAAACCGGTTTTCCGCCCGGAAATGCGCAGAATAGATGAGTGACTCTCAAGCGTTTCCGCTTTTGATGGAATCATCAAAAGCACAGGACAACGCGACAATTCAATAACTTAGAGCGCATCTGCGTTTCCGTGAAACGCTGATGCGCTCTAAATCCGGTCCGTCACGATCTTGACGCGTGTTCCCACCGAGATGGACTGACCTGCTGACAGTCCATTGAGCAGCCTGAACAAATCCTGCGGGCGATCGCTTCCCACCATTTGCGCGGCAATTGAGCCGATTGTATCCCCCGGCTTCACCTCGACGACCATCGTTCGGGTTGGCCTGATCGATACTCGTTCGGCCTCAGTCAGTGTTCTGAAGCTGGAGATGACTTCGCCTGCCACATCGGCGACGCCGAGTGCATTTGAAGGCGCCGCCATCAAGAACCGGTATACCTTGCCGTTTACTCTGAGCACGGTGATGTGGAATTGCCAGCGTTCGGCTTGCGCGGTTGCCATGGCCGCATCAACGCCGTTGATCGAAGTCGGGATGACGCTGGCCTCTATCAACCCCGCCACCCATCCCGACTTGACGTAGTCTGTCAATTTCACATTCTGAGGAACCTCGACGCCATCAAAACGGATGGCAAATTCGTTGGATCCGGACGCGAGAACGGCATCCTTGTTGTTTTCAATGGAAAAGCCGACGGGAACCTTGAACTTGATTCCAAGCTGCGGATGGACAAATTCCTGTCCCCTTACGAAACCTTCCTCCGGGCTGTCTCCGAAAAGCATTCCGTCAAGGCCCGCAAGGTAGGCATCCCGATCAGTGTCGCCAACGCCGGGCGCACCAAAAAGCCGCGCATGTCCCCGCGCAAGTTCGACGCGCTGTGGCGCAGCCGGATGGGTTGCAAGGAAGTCGAGGCTCATGTCGTCATTGGTGTTTGCGGAGCGGAAGTCAGTATAGGCGCCGAGTGACTGGAGGAAGCGCGCCGCCGCAAACGCATCATAACCCGAGCGGCCCAGTGCTTTGATGCCAATGGCATCCGCCTCAAGTTCCTGGTTGCGGGAAAACTGCGCCAAACTCAACTTGCCGCGAATCAAGGCCTGTTTTCCAGCCTCTTCATTTTGGAGAATCTCCGTCACAACGCGGCCGGCAAGGTTGGCGTCGGCCTCCTTCTTTTGCCGGGCAACGCCGTGCTTTGCCGTCACATGCGCCATTTCATGCGCGACAACGGCGGCTAACTCAGCCGAATCATTGGCGAGCGCCAACAAACCGCGGGTGACGTAAACATAGCCGCCAGGCAATGCGAACGCGTTGACGTTTGGTGAATTCAAGATCGTGATTTGAAACGTCTGGTTGGGATCATCTGTTGTCGTCGTCAGCCTTCCGATCACTCTTGCGATCATTCTCTCCAACTTGGGATCGCTGTATTCGCCCCCATAGGTGGCGAGAATTCTCGGATGTTGAACGGCCGCCAATTTCGCGAAGCGATCGCTGCGCGCCACGTTGTCGACAATGACCGGATTGTCTGATGGCTTCAGGTCGGTGACATTGCCAAAACCATCCTGACCCGCGCCGCTCAGATCGAGCACCTGACAACCGGATAGTGCCAGTGTCATTGGCAGTAGGACGGCGCCGATCAAGTTCTTGCGGCAATTGCCGGAACGCACAGCCAAATTATCTGCCTCGCAAATCAACCAGAGCTGGCGCCTTGGGCCCCGCTCGTGTTCCAGCCAATCAATTTCACGCCTCTTTTGCCGCAAAAGATGGCCAAGTTCGGGCCTTGCCTATCTGATTTGGGAGTCAGCGCCAAGGTATTGTCTGAGCGAAGCGGGACCTTGAGCAGAAAGAAGTTGGGCGGTTGGCCCAAACGCAGCAACTCTTCCAGCCTCAACAAAGCACAAAAGTGGTGCAATGTCCGCAATCTCGCTTGGATGGTGAGTAACAAGCAACACCGTCATCGCGTGTTCCGCCTGCAGTTCCTTGACCAAAATCGACATCTCTAAACGCAGGTTTGGCCCGAGCGAAGCGAACGGCTCATCCATGAGCAGTATCGGATTTTCTTGAACAAGCACCCTGGCAAGCGCCGCGCGCTGGCGTTCGCCTCCCGACAACTGCGCCGGCAACCTTGCGGCCTTATCGGACATTTCGACCCGATCAAGGCTTTCGAGCACGCGCCGGTTCTGGTCTCCGGTGAGCCGCAGGGACGGCGAAATACCGAGGGCGACGTTGTCGCTGACTGATAAATGCGAGAACAGGTTGTTCTCTTGAAAGAGGAATGACACGGGGCGCTGCGAGGCGAAAGTTGAAGTCACATCAACGCCATCGATTTTCACTGCACCTCTTTCGGGCGTTTCAAAGCCGGCGACGAGATTAAGCATTGTTGTTTTGCCGGAGCCGCTTGGACCAGTGACAGCGACAAACGAGCCAGCGTCAATGTGCAAATCGAAATGGACCCTCGTTTCCGCATAGCCAAATTCAACGTCATTAAGTGAGACAGATGCTCCTCTAGGTGACATCGCGTTCTCCTCGCAACGTGTTGGCCAGGATAACCAATCCGATTGACAGAACCGTGAGATAGAGCGCGATGGCGTTCGCATCGCCTCCCCGATAGGAACCCATCTTTGCAAACAACAGCGCCGGCAAAGTCAGGAGACCATCGCTGCCAAACAATGTGACAACGCCGAGATCACCAAACGATAAGGCCATGGCAAAGGAGAATGCGGAAAGAAGTGGCCGGCGAAGTGTGGGCAAGTCGATCACGCGCAGGCGCGTCCATCCGCTGATTCTTAGTGACTCGCTCAAGCGGTCGTGACGCAAGGCGGCTGCGGCAAAGGCCGGTTCGATCTGACGATAGGCAAAGGGAAGCGCCATCAGTGCGTTGACAGCGATGACCAACGGCACGGCAAATTGAAATGGGTTGCCAAACTTCGACGCCACAATGAACCAGCCCGTACCCAGCATGATTGGCGAGAAGGCCAGAATGAGATTGGGGGTCACCGCGAAAACCGGGGCGAGGCGCGAGACTTTCAGGCGTGGACGCAGCGTGCCCGCAACCAAAGCGCTTGCAAGTAACGTAGCGAGAAACGCCGCGCAGAATGAAACGGCAAGGCTTGTTGACAGGGCCTCCCTGAAAACAGGCGATCCCAAAATCTCGCGATGATCCGCAGAAATGCCGCCCAGCAGAATGGCGAGGAAGGGTGCAGCGACAAACAGTGCTGACATCACGATCAAAGTTGATCCAATGACGCGTGCTCCGGCTGAGTTGCGGGTGAAACGGCGACCTTGAGCGATGACAGCAATTGCGGCGGCCGGCGCGGTGCTCAACCCGCGTATGGCCGCAAGAACGAGTGAGACAATGACGACTTGGAAAATGGTCAGAACGGCGGCGCGGCCGAGATCGAGATCGAAGGTCAGCGAATGGTAAATCGCAACTTCAAGCGTTGTCGCCGCCGGTCCGCCGCCAAGGATCACCACAACCGCAAATGAAGTCAGGCACAGAAGAAAAATCAAACCCGCTGTTCCGGGAAGCGCCGCGCCCAGCGCCGGCCAACTGACTGTCCGGAACTTATCCATCGTTCCAAACTTCAGTGATTCTGCAAGTTTCCAATGTGCGTCAGGTGTCGCATCAAGCGCGCTTAGCAGCAAACGTGCCGCCAGCGGAAGGTTGAAAAACACGTGGGCGAGCAAGATGCCGTCCAGTCCGTAAATGTTCGGCTTGAAGTTGAACCCCAGCATCGTCGCAAGCTCGGCCAGCCATCCATTGCGGCCAAGCAGTGAAAGTATGGCCATAACGCCTACGATTACCGGCATGGAAAGAGGCAGGGCAAAGAGGCCGATGATCCAAGGCCTCAGCGGGAAGTCACGTAACTGGTCGAGAAAGAAGGCCAGAGGCACTGCCAAGGCAATTGAGACAAGAGTGGAAAGCGCGGACTGGAGAATCGTGAACCACACGATTTTTAGCATTGACGGGGAAAGAACGCCGGTTATTGACGGCAATCCTTTAACCAGAATGGCGATCAATGCCGTGAGCACGAATCCGGCGAGCAGCGCCGTCGCCGCCGTAGCGCGAACCAGACGGGATTGATCAACAGAGGTCCTCATTGCGGCTTACCTGCCAAGTGCGCCCTGCCATTCGTCCGTCCATGCGGCCCTTTTTGCCGCGGCTTCAGCAGCATTGATCAGCAAAGTTTTTTCAGGTCGCACGAGGTTGTCGAAGGCCGCGTTCAACGGAACTGACAGCTTTCCTGCAGGCAGCATCCAATTGTTCTCGGGAATGATGTCCTGGAAAGCGGGGCTGATCATGAATTCAAGGAATTGCTTCGCAAGCGGATTGGCGGAGCCCTTCTTTGTTTGCGCCGCAACTTCAACCTGCAGATAGTGCCCCTCGGAAAAGGCTGCGGCACGGTAGCGATCGCTTCCCTCGACAATTGCGTGATAGGCCGGAGAGGTGGTGTAGGAGAGAACCATTTCGGCCTCCCCCTTTGTAAACAGCCCATAAGCCTCGCTCCAACCCGGCGTGACAGTCAGGATGCGCGGTGACAGCTGCTTCCATGCGCCGGCAGCCTTGTCGCCATAAACTGCTTTCATCCACAGAAGCAGGCCGAGGCCAGGGGTGGAAGTCCTTGGATCCTGAATGATAATCTTTTGATCGGGATCACCTTCGACGAGCTCCCTAAGGCTGGTCGGCGGCGCTTTCAATTTTTCACTATCGTAAATGACGGCAAAATGTGCATAGTCGAACGGCACAAATACGAGGTCCGTGTAACCTCCCGGAACCGACAACGTGGCGGTATCGATGCCGTGGGGCGCAAAGAGGCCCGTCTCTTGCGCTTCGTATGTCAGGTTTGTGTCGAGGCCGAGGACAATGTCGGCCTCAGCGCGGCCGCCTTCAAGCCTAAGCCGGTTAAGAATTGCAACGCCATCGGCAACTGACACAAATTTCAAGTCGCAACCACACTTGGCCTCGAAGGACTTCTCAACCTTCGGCCCCGGCCCCCATTCGGCGGTGAAGCTCTCATATGTATAGATGACGAGCTCTTTGACATCAGATGCCGCCGACGCTGCGATAGACAGGGTCCAAAACAAAAAGGCGAGTGTCGCTCTCATGGCATGTCCTCCTTGGAATACAGGAGGGGACAGTTGCCTTGCCAGAGGCCTACTGTCTCTAATCCCTCCGCCGGCATGATCCGGATCAGGTTCAGCGGGTTGACGGATGGCTGTAGCCACCATGTCTCTCAGCCGTCCCGGTTCCCCGGAAAGGCACCCCGTTAGAGTTGTGCATGGATAGCCGGAGTCTTCACCGGCTGCAAGGAGGTCTATGGCGGGGCTGCGTTGCAATTGCTGCATGCCGCCCATACACAGAAGCATGAGCCAATTTGTTATCCTTCTCGGAGGCGAACTCACCGCCACGTCACGCCTCAAGCGACAAACGCGGCATTCACGGGTTCTCGCCGCGGATTCAGGCATGAGACATGCCGTCACGCTTGGATTGCATGCGGAAGCATGGCTTGGCGATTTTGATTCAAGCGACGACGAGCTTGTCCGGCTTCACGCTGACGTGCCACGCATCGAATTTCCCTCCGACAAACCCAAGACCGATGGTGAACACTCAATTGATGAAGCGATTTCTCGCGGTGCGACCAGCATGCTGCTGGTGGGAGCGCTGCGCGGTGAACGCTCGGACCACTTTGTGCAGCTTGTGACGCAAATGATCGTGCTTGCCGAAAAAGGTATCCCCTGCATTGCCTCGAGCGGCCGTGAGGAAGCATATCCATTGATGCCGGGTGAAGTGACCTTGGACTTTCCACGGGGAACGGTTTTCAGCATTGTTAGTCTTCAGGACATTGGCGGTCTCAGCATTCGCGGCGTCAGGTGGCCGCTGAATGACCATGACGTACCGTACGGCTCATCACTAACCATGTCCAATGTCGTTACAGATACGCTCAGCATCAACATGAAGCGGGGCAGGGCCATGATTTTTGCCAACCTGCAAGCGGAGTAACAAGTCAAAACGCCAGCGTATCTGTGAATTTCGACTGTGCGGGCAGGAAAATTGTGTTAGAAGGGCCTATAGGGGCGTTAATCAGCTGGAGAAAACCTTATGAAGAAAATCACTCTTGCCTCCTTGAGCGTAGTACTCGCTTTGGGCGTTGCAGGCTGCACGACAACTGAACAACGTGCCGCTGGCGGCGGTCTCGCTGGCGCCGGAGCTGGAGCGCTGATCGGCGGACTTGCCACAGGCACCACAGAGGGAGCCTTGATAGGCGCAGCAATCGGTGGGACGGCCGGCGTATTGCTCGGCGTGGCCACCACTCCAGGTTACTGCCGCTATCGCGGTGCCGACGGGCGTGTCTATGAGTCGCGCTGCAGCTAGAAGGCTGTTGTAACGAACACCGACCTGCCTCCCGGACAGTGAGGCAGGCGGTCGCCTTGGAACAATTGCATCCACGGAAGATTGGGCCCGTCACTTGACCTGAGCTGATCGCTGCTTCAATCAGCGCGCATGTCAATACTACTCGCTCGCCGGATTTAAATGGCCCCTCCACTTCTGAAACTCGACCAGATCGTTTTGACGTTTGGCGGTACTCCGCTCCTTGAAGGGGCGGAGTTTTCCGTTTCTCCGGATGACCGAATTGCGCTGGTTGGCCGCAATGGCTCGGGCAAGTCGACGCTCCTCAAGATTGCGGCCGGTTTGATCGAGCCGACGAGCGGGGAAATATTCCGCCATCCCTCCTCAACAGTGCGATATTTACCCCAAGGCCCCGACTTTGGTGGCTTTGCCACCGTGCAGGCCTATGTGGAAGCAGGGCTTGGGCCGACGGATGAACGTCATCGCGTCACTCATCTTCTCGAAAACCTGAAACTGAATGGCGATGACAATCCGGCCAATCTGTCAGGCGGTGAAGCAAGGCGCGCTGCTTTGGCGAAGGTGCTGGCGCCCGAACCCGACATTCTGCTTCTTGATGAGCCAACCAATCACCTTGATTTGCCGACCATTGAATGGCTGGAAAGCGAGTTGGTGGGGATCCGGTCAGCAGTTGTCTTGATTTCGCACGACCGGCGGTTCCTGGAAAACGTCACCAATACAACAGTTTGGCTTGATCGCGGGACAACGCGCAAGCTCAGTCGCGGATTTGCGCAGTTTGAGGAATGGCGCGACAAACTGCTTGAAGAGGAGGAGGCCGACCAGCACAAACTCGGGCGCCAGATAAAACGCGAAGAACATTGGGTGCGCTATGGTGTGACCGCGCGGCGCAAACGCAACATGCGCCGGATGGGAGAGCTTGCCGCGCTGCGTTCGCAGTTCCGCAATCATCGCAATGTGCAAGGCGATGCCGTTCTGGCGGCGGCGGACGCCAAAGAGTCTGGCAAGATGGTCGTCGAGGCGCTGAAGATTGGCAAGGCTTTTGGCGAGAAAGTACTGGTCAAGGGATTCTCGACGCGCATTCTTCGCGGTGACCGCATTGGAATTGTTGGAGAAAATGGCGTTGGCAAGACGACGCTGATCAAAATTTTGGTTGGCGAACTTTCGCCTGACGAGGGTGAGGTAAGGCTTGGAGTCAATCTGGAAAAGGCGGTGCTTGATCAAAAAAAGGATGCGCTGGACCCCGATGAGACGCTCAGCCATTTCCTGACCGAGGGCAGAGGCGAGAATCTGGTGATCAACGGCGAGCAGCGCCACGTTGTTTCTTACATGAAGGATTTTCTGTTTCAGCCAGAACAAGCGCGAACGCCGATCCGCAATCTTTCAGGCGGTGAAAAGGCGCGGCTGTTGCTGGCGCGCATTCTTTCTAAACCCGCCAATCTGCTGGTTCTGGATGAGCCGACCAATGATCTCGACATGGAAACACTCGATCTTTTGCAAGAACTTGTCTCGAGCTTTGCCGGTACGGTCATTCTCATCAGCCATGACCGCGATTTTCTTGACCGCACAGTGACCTCCACAATCGGACCTGAAGGCAACGGAAAGTGGCTCGAATATGCCGGCGGCTACAGCGATATGCTGACGCAACGCCGTAAGAAAATTGATGAAAATCAGCCTGTTAAGCAATCACCGGTAACGAAGTCCGAACGGACCGGCTCAGTCCGGGCAATCGCTTTGAAGCTGTCGTACAAACAGAAATTCGCCCTTGAGACATTGCCTGGCAAGATCAAGGCGGCAACTGGTGAGGCTGCAATGCTTGAACAAAAGCTGCATGATCCGGCGTTCTTCAATCGCGACCCACAGGGTTTTCACAAGGTTTCAGAAGACCTTGAAAAGCTGCGCGGCGAGATCGACAGGATGGAGCACGAGTGGCTTGAACTGGAAATGCTGAAATCGGAGATGGAAACCAGGTGATGAGAGCAAGTGCTGCGACCAAGTTATCCACAAATTCAGGGGATTCTATTCGCAACCACGTCAGTTTTCGCTGAGACGGTGCACGCAATGAACGGTTTGCACAAAAGTCAGGATAGAGACGTTCCGTTGGGTTGAAGTTTGATCGCCACCTTCTCGATCCGGTCGGCAACCTCACCCAGAACCGTCGTCAGCGCATGATCATGGCGGTCGGCTTTTGACAGGGCGTCATCGCGGGTCTTGCGCAGCGTCTCGACTTCGCTCTCCATGCCTTTCAACTTCTTTTGCTGTTCAACCAGCTCGTCCATGACCATGATTCCGGCCATCACGACCAGACGCTGATCGCCGATCTCGCCAAATGAGGACTTCAGGTGCGTCACGTAGCGGTCAAAGCGGGTTGCAAGGTCCGTCAGGTGCTGTTCCTGGCCTTCATCACACGCCATCCGGTAAATCTTGCCGTCAATTGAAACACTGACTTGCGCCATGAAGTCCACCTTACCTGTCGAGCACCGCGCGAATGGTCTCCATCGCCGTCACCAATCGGCGCGACACTTCATGATTGGCATTGGAGAGCCGTTCGCTGCGCGCTTCCGAATTGTCGAGTTCCTGAGCCAGCCGCGAGCGGTCAGCGTTAAGGCGCTGAACCTCTTCCTCTGTCTCAGCATACATCTGATCGCTTTCAAGCCGCGTTTCGGCGGCCTTTTCCAGCGCCGCAATGGACTTGCCGAGCCGTTCGAGGACCTGCTTGAGTGTGAGTGGTTCTGCCATGTTCCCGGCTGCCTGCTTTCTGGGAATTTCAAACGAATCGCAGAAACTTGAACGCCTTACCGCTGTCACATTACAGAACAGGTGAACGTGGCGTCAATAAAGCATGTGGATTGAGCTCAACTACTGCCTTTGATCATTGATCAAGCAACAAGCCGCCGGCCGTTGCATTGCGTGTAACCGGGGATCAAGTTCCAGGCCGCCGGGAAAACAACGCTTGGCAGGGCAGGTTTGCCGCCATTTTGACTGCCGTTTGTTGACTCGGACTTTTCACCTGCTATGTGTCGCGGACCTTTTCAAACGCCGCAAAACAAGGCTCTTTGCCCAACCTTTTGCCTCCAGCCTGATGGAACCGCCATGACGATGCACGCACAACACACCCTGATGGCCAATGCCATTCGCTCGCTGTCGATCGACGGGGTGGACAAGGCCAATTCCGGCCATCCTGGCCTGCCTTTGGGCGCCGCGGATGTTGCCACCGTGCTTTTCACGAAGTTTCTGAAATTTGACGCCTCCGCGCCAAAATGGCCGGATCGCGACCGGTTTGTCCTGTCGGCCGGCCATGGCTCAATGCTGCTCTATTCGCTCCTTCATCTCACCGGCTATGAAGGTGTGACGCTCGACCAGCTGAAGCGCTTCCGCCAACTCGGCTCCAACACCGCCGGGCATCCGGAATGGGGCCATACGCCCGGCGTTGAAACCACCACCGGCCCGCTCGGGCAGGGTTTGGCGACTGCCGTCGGCATGGCGCTTGCCGAGCGCATGCTGAATGCAGAGTTTGGCCGCAAGATCGTCGATCATCATACCTATGTTATGGCCTCCGACGGCGATCTGATGGAGGGCGTTTCCCAAGAGGCGATTGCCATTGCCGGGCATTTGAAACTCTCCAGACTCATCGTGCTCTGGGACGATAACGGCATTTCCATTGACGGGCCGCTTTCGCTGTCGGATTCGGTTGATCAGGTGAAGCGCTTTCAATCCGCGGGCTGGCGCTCGGAGCGCGTCGACGGCCATGACCCGGACGCCATTGCCGCCGCCATTGAGCGAGCGCAAAAGTCCGGCAAGCCGTCGATGATCGCCTGCAAGACGATCATCGGCTTTGGTTCACCCAAACGCGCCGGAACCTCGAAGGCGCATGGCGAGCCGCTGGGCGCCGAAGAAAACGCCGCCACCAAGGCAAAGCTTGGCCTGTCGGGCGAGGCGTTTGCCATTGATCCGAAGGCGCTGAAGGCCTGGCGCGAGGCAGGAAGCCGTGGTGCGGCGGCCCGCAGTGACTGGGAAGGCCGCTTGGCATCGCTGTCGGCTGCCAGGCAGGCGGAATTCAATCGCCGCATCCAAGGCGAGCGCGGCACGAAAATTGCCAAGGCGATTGGCGCCCTCAAGAAGGCGCTGATTGCCAACCCGGTCAATGTCGCGACCCGCAAGGCCTCGGAACTGGCGCTGGACGTGATCAAGCCGGTGATGCCGGAACTGGTGTCCGGCTCGGCGGACCTGACGCCATCCAACAACACCAAGGCCAAGGGCTTTGAAGACCTGTCGGCGAAGAATTTCAAGGGCCGCTACATCCATTGGGGCATCCGCGAACACGGCATGTGCTCGGCAATGAGCGGTATTGCGCTGCATGGCGGGTTTGCGCCGGTTGGCGGCACGTTCATGGTGTTCACCGACTATGCCCGTCCCGCCATTCGGCTGGCATCCCTGATGGGTATTGGCGTGGTTTATGTCATGACGCATGACAGCATCGGCCTTGGCGAAGACGGTCCGACGCACCAGCCGGTCGAGCATCTGGCTGCCCTGCGCGCCATTCCAAACCTGCGCACATTCCGGCCCTGCGACGCGGTCGAAACCGCTGAATGCTGGCAGGCGGCTTTGGAGCGCACCGACGGGCCGACGGTACTCGCATTGACGCGGCAGAATCTGGTGCAAGCGCGGTTGAAGCACAGCAATGAAAATCTCTGCGCCAAGGGCGCCTACGAGCTTTTGCCTGCCGAGGGCGGCAAGGCGCAGATCACCATTTTCGCTTCAGGTTCGGAAGTGGAAATTGCCGTCAATGCGCGCAAACTCTTGGCGGAAAAGAATGTTCACGCCCGCGTGGTTTCCGTTCCGTCAATGGAATTGTTCTTGAGCCAGGACGAGGTCACCCGCAAATCGGTTATCGGCACCGCGCCGGTGCGCATCGCGGTCGAGGCCGGTTTGCGCTTTGGCTGGGATGCAATCATCGGCGAGCATGGCCTGTTTGTCGGCATGAGTGGATTTGGCGCATCGGCACCTGCCAAGGATTTGTATAAGCATTTCAAAATCACGGCAGAAGCAGTTGCCGACAAGGTGATGTCACGGCATAATGCCTAACTAATCGATTTAAAGCTGGAGGTTTTCATGGCTAAGGTACGCATCGCAATCAACGGCTTCGGCCGCATCGGCCGCAATGTCGTGCGGGCGATTTACGAGTCCGGCCGCAAGGACATTGATGTGGTCGCCATCAACGATCTCGGGCCGGTCGAAACCAATGCCCACCTGCTGCGCTATGACTCGGTGCATGGCCGCTTCCCGCATGACGTGAAAGTTGCCGGCGATTCGATCAGCATCGGCACGGATTCCTTCAAGGTCACCGCGATCAAGGATCCATCACAGCTGCCATGGAAAGAACTCGGCGTTGACATCGCGCTTGAATGCACCGGCATTTTCACATCCAAGGAAAAAGCCTCGGCGCATATCACAGCTGGCGCCAAGCGCGTCATCGTTTCGGCCCCCGCCGACGGCGCCGACCTCACGGTGGTCTATGGCGTCAACCATCACGAGCTGAAGCGTGAGCACATGGTCATCTCCAATGCGTCCTGCACGACCAATTGTCTGGCCCCGGTCGCCAAGGTTCTCAATGACGCCGTCGGCATCGACAAGGGCTTCATGACAACGATCCATGCCTATACCGGTGACCAGCCCACGCTGGACACGATGCACAAGGATCTCTACCGCGGCCGCGCTGCGGCGATGTCGATGATTCCGACCTCGACCGGCGCCGCCAAGGCGATCGGCCTAGTCATTCCCGAACTCAAGGGGCGACTGGATGGCACGTCGATCCGTGTGCCGGTGCCGAATGTCTCCTGCGTTGACTTCAAGTTCATCGCCAAGCGTTCGACGACAGTGGAAGAGATCAATGCGGCGATCAAGGCGGCTGCCGAATCCGGCCCGCTCAAGGGGGTTCTTGGTTACACGATGGACCCGAATGTCTCGATCGACTTCAACCATGATCCGCATTCCTCGACCTTCCATATGGACCAGACCAAGGTCATGGATGGCACGCTGGTGCGCGTTCTGGCCTGGTACGATAATGAATGGGGCTTCTCCAGCCGCATGGGCGACACAGCTGTGGCGTTCGGCAAGCTCATCGCCTGATGCCATACATACCACTTCTGGGACTGATGATTTTGGCCGTCCCGGTTGTGGTGATCTGGTGGCTCATCAGAAAGTCCAAAGGCCGTCGCACTGGCGAAGTCAATCATGATGGCTGGCAGAGCGGCAGTTCGGATGGCGGCGCTGATGGCTCGCCCTGATATGTCAGGCAGACAGTGATCGCTCGGCCTCATGCTTGGCGTTTTTGTCTGCGTCGGTTCAGTCTATCTTGGAAACGCTGCAAACGCGCAGCAAGCTTTGCAGCGTTCGCCGATCGATAAGATTGCCTATTTGTCATCGCAGACCATGTTCCGGATTTTCGACGCCTTCTCAAAGTGATCCAGCTTGTGGGTCCGTATCCACCATTCGGCGGCTTCCATCAGTAGCTCCGGATCATCATTCTTGTTCTTGAAGAACGCATAGAATGACAGCCCGACTTTTTCGCCCTTTTGCACGATCTTCTCATCGCATACCTCAATGATCTTGGCTCTCAGGCGCTTCTGCACTTGCATGTCCTTGATGTTGTTTTCTTTGTTCGTTTGGAGTGCGTGTCCCAAGAGCTACCCCGGGACCGATGCCAGAACTAGTCGCGTATTGCGACCTCGTGCGATACTGGACGCCTCATTTCCGCCCGCATGGGTTCTTAGCCTTGCCCGCTCGATGAAGACCGTGCGATCTTCGTTCGGTGGTTTCATTGAGGAATACTCAAAAAGCCAGTTCCTTGGCTGAAAAATTGAGGGAAGCACCATGAAATCAATAGTCGCAACCACTGCCATTCTGTTTGCTCTTGCCGGCCCCGCCTTCGCCAATCAATGCCCGTCATTGGCTGCCAAGGCGGAGGAAGCCATGAAAACCGCAACGCTTGACGATGCGGGCAAGGCGAAAGTCACCGAGCTTGTCGCCAAGGGCAAGGCCGAGCATGAGGCTGGCAAGCATGATGAATCAGTCGCATCACTGAATGAGGCGTTGAAGCTTCTCGGCATGTAACAGCCATTTACGCATGAAAGCGGCCCGGACAAATTGTTCGGGCCGTTTGTCTTCAGGCTATGCTCCTGACAACACGCTGCCGGCAGGCGCCGGTTACAATAGGTGACAACGGATCGACCGCTGCAAAGGACCAAGCATGACAGAAAAAGGCGCGAACTTCCGCAAACTCCATGAAGCGCCCGGCGTGTTCATCATTCCCAATCCTTGGGACATCGGCTCGGCCCGCGTCCTTGCCAGAATGGGCTTCACCGCGCTGGCGACAACGAGCGCTGGAATGGCGTTTTCACTCGGACAGCAGGAAGGCAAGGTTTCGAAGGCGGAGGCGCTTGCCCATTGCCGCATGATTGTGGATGCGACGCCGCTGCCGGTTTCCGGCGATCTGGAAAAGGGATTTGGCGATAGCCCGCAGGTTGTTGCCGTGACGATCCGCGAGGCGGCGCAGACGGGTCTTGCAGGCTGTTCGATTGAGGATCATACCGGCAGGCAAGACGCGCCGATTTTTGATTTCGAGCTAGCCGTCGAGCGCATCCACGCCGCTGTGGAGGCCTGCCGCGCGTTGCCGCATGATTTTGTGCTGACGGCGCGATGCGAAAATTATCTTTGGGACCGGCCTGATCTCGACGACACGATCAGGCGGCTGCAGGCCTTTGAAAAGGCGGGCGCGGATGTCCTGTTTGCGCCGGGTCTGCGCGATCTTGCCTCGATACGCTTGGTTTGCACATCAGTAAGCAAGCCGGTCAATGTCATCATGGGGCTGCCGGGAACGACATTCGGTTTGGCGGAGCTCGCGCAGGCTGGGGCAAAGCGGATCAGCGTCGGCTCCGCGCTGGCGCGGCTTGCCTATGGCTCGCTGGTCGATGCCGCGCGGGAAATGCTGGCGGACGGCACATTCCGCTTTTCGCAGCGGGCCATTGGATTTGCCGAGTTGGACGGGTACTTCGCAGAACAGGTGAACTCCTGAACTATCCGTGCGCCGGAGCGGCTCGTGCGACAAATTTTCCAATCCCGCACTTGCGCCCCGCCATGCCTTCGCCGCACTCTGACGTGAGGTAAGTCAGTGTGATTTGGGACGGCGGCATTTGGAACAGGGCATTTATCTTTATACGCTGGTCGGAACAGCGCTCGTGCTTACAGCCGGGTTCTCCAGCCTGATCGCGTTCCGGTTCGGGGCGCCCTTGCTGCTCATGTTTTTGGCCATCGGTCTTGCCACCGGCGTGGATGGTCTCGGCATTGAGTTCGACAACGCGCCGATGGCTTACTTCATCGGCTCCATTGCGCTGGCCGTCATCTTGTTTGACTCCGGCTTTGGCACGCCGATCAGTGCACTGCGACAAGCGGCGTTGCCCGCCATTTCATTGGCGACCGCCGGGGTGATCCTTACCGTCGCAATCTTTGGCATCGCGACGCATTTTCTGACGGCGTTGAGCTGGACGGAATCGTTTCTGTTGGGCGCCATTGTCGGCTCGACAGATGCGGCCGCCGTGTTCTTTCTTCTGCGGGTTGGTGATATCGCCATCCGGGACCGCCTGCGTTCGACGCTCGAAATTGAATCCGGTTCCAACGATCCCATTGCAATTTTCCTGACGATTTCTCTTGTCGAGGTTCTGGCCTTGGGCAAGCATGACGCGGTTGGCGCGCTCTCAGTCGATATCGCGATCGGATTTCTGAGAGAAATGGGGATCGGCGCCATCGTCGGCATTTTCGGCGGCTGGGTCATTGTGCGGCTTGTTGAGCGCCTGGAACTGGATCGCGGGCTGCTGCCGATATTTGTCATCGCGCTGTCGCTTCTCGTCTTCGGGCTGGCCGGCGCAAGCCACGGATCAGGGTTCCTTGCCGTTTATGTTGCGGGCATTTATGCGGGCAACCAGAACATCCGCTCGCAGGCGACATTGAAGCGTTTTCAGGATGGCATGTCCTGGCTTTCGCAGATCATCATGTTTCTGGTGCTGGGGCTTTTTGCAACACCGAGTCAGTTCGGCGTGATCCTTGTTCCGGCGGTGGTCCTGGCGCTGTTCCTGATTTTCATTGCCCGTCCTGTGGCGGTCACGCTGACGCTGTTGCCGTTCCGGTTTCCCCGCGCTGAGACGGCGTTTCTTTCTTGGGTGGGTCTGCGCGGGGCGGTTTCGATTCTCCTGGCGCTGACACCAATTCTCGGCGGGCTGGAAAACGGGCGCATGTTGTTCAACATTGCGTTCATTGTGGTGCTTGTGTCGCTGCTGGTTCAAGGGTGGACGGTGTTGCCGCTCGCCAAGCGGCTTGGCCTTGTCGTACCACAACGCACCGGCCCGCTTGACAAGGTCGAACTGGAGCTGCCCGGCGCGGCGCATCACGAACTTTTGGCGTATCGCATTGTCGAGGGAAGTCCGGTTGCGCGTTCGGGCCGCATCCCGCGCTGGGCAAGACCGTCACTGGTCGTGCGCGATGGCCGCTCGATGGCATTTCAATACGCTGGACGCCTCAAAGCGGAGGATCATGTCTATATCTTCGTGCCGGACAAATATCCGCGCCTCCTTGATCGGCTGTTCGCCAGCCGTGCCTCAGTGGACCCTGACGATGCCGATTTTTTCGGCACCTTTTCCCTTGACCCGATACGGCCGTCATCTGACCTGACCTCCGCCTATGGCGTGGCGCTGAGCGAACAGGACCAGCGCCTTTCGATTGCGGAACTGATGGTTGAGCATCTGGGCGGACGCGCCGAATATGCCGACCGTGTGACAATTGGCGAGGTTGAACTCATTGTGCGCGACGTGGATGATGACGGTCAGATCACGGAAGTGGGTCTGTCTTTCGAGCCGCAAGCCCATGCCCCGAGCATTCCAGTATTCATGTCGCCGGGCGCGTTGAAGGATTATGTCCTGAGCTGGATTGAAAGACTTCGCGCACAGAAGTAAATCGATTGAAATTTCATCCCATTCAGGAGAGGCAGATCATGAGCTCATTCCGCACTTTGGATCAGATTGGCGATATCCGGGGCAAACGGGTTCTGTTGCGTGTCGACCTCAACGTGCCGGTGCAAGCGGGGAAGGTGAGCGATGCCACACGCATTGAACGCGTCGCGCCGGCCATTATCGCGCTTTCTGACAAGGGCGCCAAGGTGATCCTGCTCGCGCATTTCGGTCGGCCAAAGGACGGGCCCGACCCATCCATGTCACTTGAGCCGATTGCTGCGGCAACAGCCGAAGTCATCAAGCGGAAGGTGGGATTCGCGAAGGATTGCATCGGGCCGGATGCGGCGGCGGCAGTTGCCCGGATGAAAGATGGCGACATCGTGTGTTTTGAGAATACGCGGTTCCACAAGGGGGAAGAGAAGAACGATCCGGAGTTCACCAAGGCGCTGGCGGCCAATGGCGATCTCTACGTGAATGACGCTTTTTCCGCCGCGCACCGCGCGCATTCCTCCACGGAAGGACTGGCGCATCTATTGCCTGCTTTTGCCGGGCGCACGATGCAGGCCGAACTTGAGGCGCTTGAGAAGGGTCTTGGCAAACCGGCCAAGCCGGTTGTGGCAATTGTCGGCGGCGCGAAGATTTCCTCCAAACTCGACCTCTTGATGAACCTTGTCCGGAAAGTTGACGCGCTCGTGATCGGCGGCGGCATGGCCAATACGTTTCTTGCCGCACAGGGCATCAATGTCGGAAAGTCGCTGTGCGAGCACGATCTTGCCGCGACTGCCCGAAGCATATTGAAGGAAGCAGCAGCGTCGGGCTGCGCGATCGTTCTGCCGGTCGACGGGGTTGTGGCGAAGGAATTCAAGGCGGGCGCACCGTTCGAGATTGTCGATATCAATGCGATTCCGGTCGACGGCATGGTTCTGGATGTCGGACCGAAGTCCGTGGATGTTATCAATCAGTGGATTTCCAGGGCCGCGACCCTGGTCTGGAACGGACCGCTGGGTGCGTTCGAGATTGAGCCGTTTGACCGCGCGACCGTGGCGGCGGCCCGCCATGCGGCAGAATGCACAAAGGCCGGCAGGCTCGTCTCGGTGGCGGGGGGCGGCGATACGGTTTCGGCCCTCAATCACGCGGGCGTTGCGGACGACTTTTCCTATGTGTCCACAGCCGGCGGGGCTTTTCTGGAATGGATGGAAGGAAAGGTTCTGCCGGGGGTGGAAGTGCTGCGGGCGAAATAACCGGAGGCCTCGCCCAACTAAAGTCCTCCATCGTTAGTCAAATGGACGCTATGGCCCCTCATCGTCTATGATGAATAGCGAGGAGGCCAGGATGAGCACCTATCACGAGACATATGCCGACTGGAAACGCGACCCTGAAGGCTTTTGGGCCGAAGCTGCCCGTGCCATCGACTGGTCTAAAACTTGGACATCCGTGTTTGATCCCGACCAGGGCGTTTATGGGCAATGGTTTACCGGTGCGCAATGCAATACCTGTTACAACGCGGTGGATCGGCATGTTGAGGGCGGGCGTGGGGAACAGGCCGCGATCATTTACGATTCGCCCCTGAGCGGCGAAAAAAAGACGATTACCTACCGTGAACTTCTGTCCGAGGTATCGGCGCTGGCGGGTGTGCTGCAGGAACTGGGCGTCAGCAAGGGTGACCGGGTCATCATCTATATGCCGATGGTGCCTGAGGCCGTGTTCTCCATGCTGGCCTGCGCGCGCATCGGCGCCGTGCATTCTGTTGTTTTCGGCGGATTTGCCGCAAGCGAACTCGCAACGCGGATTGACGATTCAAGGCCGGAACTCATTATCGCCGCCTCTTGCGGCATCGAACCTGGAAGGGTGATCGCTTACAAACCAATGCTGGACGCGGCCATCGACATGGCGGTCCACAAGCCGGCACATTGCCTCATTTTTCAACGCGACCAGCTTCGCTGTGAACTCACACCGGGGCGGGATGTGGACTTCCAAAGTGCGGTCGAAGAACAAAAGGCCTCCGGCACCTTCGTGGCCTGCATCCCGGTTGCCGCAACCGATCCGCTTTACATTCTCTACACTTCAGGCACGACCGGTCAGCCAAAAGGGGTGGTGCGCGATAATGGCGGGCACATGGTGGCGCTCGCCTGGTCGATGAAGGCGATCTATGACGTCAAACCGGGTGAGGTGTTCTGGGCGGCGTCCGATGTGGGCTGGGTGGTTGGCCACTCCTACATTGTCTATGCGCCGCTGTTGATCGGTGCGACCACGCTCATTTACGAAGGCAAGCCGGTCGGAACGCCTGATCCGGGCGCATTCTGGCGTGTGATCAGTGAGCACGGAATTGTCGCGCTGTTTACCGCACCAACCGCGTTTCGCGCGATCAGGAAAGACGACCCCGACGGAATACATATCGGCAAGTATGACTTGTCGCGTTTTCGCTGCCTGTTTCTTGCGGGAGAACGCGCCGATCCGCCGACAATCGAATGGGCGGAAGAGAAACTCAAGGTGCCGGTTATCGACCATTGGTGGCAGACTGAAACGGGTTCGCCGATCGCGGCCAATCCAGTCGGGCTTGGCATGCTTCCGGTCAAGCACGGATCGCCGACTGTCGCCATGCCAGGCTATGACATCCGCATACTGGACGACGCCGGGCATGAGGTTGGGCCGAACATTTTGGGCAATATTGTCGTGAAGCTGCCGCTGCCGCCCGCTTGCCTTCCGACATTGTGGCAGGCGGACACGCGGTTTCGCGATTCCTATCTCAACGAGTTTCCGGGTTTCTACAAGACTGCGGATGCCGGGATGATCGACAGCGATGGCTATGTTTATGTCATGAGCCGCACTGACGATATCATCAATGTTGCCGGGCACCGGTTATCAACCGGGGCCATGGAAGAAGCGCTGGCGGGGCATCCTGATGTGGCCGAATGCGCCGTCATCGGCATCGCGGATCAGCTCAAGGGGCAATTGCCGTGCGGCTTCGTCGTGCTGAAGGCGGGAGAAGGCCGCGATGCCGCGGCAATTGAAAAGGACTGCGTCAAGCGCGTGCGCGACATTATCGGCCCTGTGGCGGCCCTGAAGACCGTGATCAGCGTCAGGCGCTTGCCAAAGACGCGCTCCGGCAAAATCCTGCGCGGCACCATGCAGAAGATTGCCGATCAGGAGCCGTGGAAAATGCCGGCGACAATTGACGATCCGGCGGTGCTGGATGAAATCAAGATGGCGCTGAATGAGCGCGGGATTGGTGGTTGACCGCTGGCAATGCAGCGGTCAAAACTCCTGACAATCAGTCATATCTTTTTTTCGGGACCTTCCATGAAACTCAAAGACAAAGTCGCCATCGTCACCGGCGGTGCAAGCGGAATCGGCAAGGCGATTGTCGAGCGTTTCATAGCGGATGGCGCGAAAGCCATTATCGCGGACGTCAACGAAGAGAAGGGTATGGCGCTGGCCGCTGCGTGCGGCGGCCCGGCAAACGCGCGATTCATCAAGGCCGACATGTCGAAGGAGGCGGACATTGCTGCCTTGGTCAAGGCCGCGGTCAAGGTGTTTGGATCGATTGATATCCTTGTCAACAATGCCGGCATCGTGCATGCGGCGGATTTTCTGGAGCTGAGGGTTGAGGACTTCGACCGTGTGCTTGGCGTCAATCTGCGCGGTTCGTTTCTGCTCGGTCAGGCGGTGGCGCGAATAATGGTTGAGCGCGTCAAGGCCGGTGGTCCGGCAGGTGCGATCATCAACATGTCTTCGGTCAATGCCGTGTTCGCGATTGCCAATCAGGTGCCGTATTCAGTGTCGAAAGGTGGTGTCAATCAGCTCACCAAGGTCATGGCGTTGTCGCTGGCGCCGCACGGCATCCGCGTCAACGCGATCGGACCGGGCTCGATCATGACTGAAATGCTGGCTTCGGTGAACGCTGATCCGGCGGCGAAAAACCGTATCTTGTCACGCACACCGATGGGGCGGATTGGCGAACCTTCGGAGATCGCGTCGATTGCCGCGTTTCTCGCCTCGGACGATGCGAGCTATATTACCGGGCAGACGATTTACGCCGACGGCGGCAGGCTGCCGCTCAACTATGTCGTGCCGGTGAAAGCCGATTGATGCGCAGGAAAATCGCCAAGGCAATCGTTGCACTCTATTTGCTTGGCGCTGCCGCCGTGCTGGTGACATTCATCTTGGCGCCGCCAGATGGTCTTGCAAATCTGCCGATGGTGATCTGGACTTTGCCGACGGCGCTGATCGGATTGGTCACGGTGTTCTGGCCGTTTGATGTGGCTTACCCATTCATGCCAACGGCATTCGGCTACTACGGCGGACACGTCGCATTTTTTCTGCCCTCGGTGGCGATCATCGCCTGGGTGATGTGGCGGGTGATCGGCGGGAAACCCTCTTGACGGTACGCTGGATCAGGGAGAAAGCGGCGCACTATCCCGGTTCCGGCCTGTATCAGGATGTGCCGCACGCCGTCAGCGACGAAAATGTGGTTACCGCGTCCGGCACGGCGCCAATCTCCTTTGCCGCCGAATTTCTTGCCAAGGTGTTTCCGCACATGCAACCGCTGACGGAGGATGTGAAAATACTGTTCGCCAAGGAGCACTCCTGACAGGATGCTGTCAGGAGGAGTATGGGACAACGTCACTATCCAAACCGAAAAGGAGATAGTCGTGCCAACATTCAGCCCTGCCAATGCCGCTGTCTGGTTCGAGATTCCAGTCAGCAATCTCGCCAAAGCCAATGCCTTTTATGATGCCGTGCTGCAAAATGAATTGCAGGACCAGGAAATGGGTCCCAACAAGACCATCGTATTCAATCCTGCAGACGGAAGCGGCGTATCAGGCCATCTGTATGAGGGAAAACCTGCGGCGGCAGGTACCGGCAACACTATTCATCTTGCCGTTTCCGAACCGCTTGAGGAGGCCATGTCGCGGGTGAGCGCGCATGGCGGTCAGGTTGTATCGCCGGTCATTCCGATTCCCTCGGGACGCTTTGCCTATTGTCTCGATCCGGACGGCAATTCCATCGGCCTGTTCACCCGCTAAGCCATGCGCCGCGCCGATCGTCTGTTTCAGATTGTTCAACATCTTCGCGGTGGCCGTCTTGTCACCGCGAGGATGCTGTCTGAGCGTCTGGAAGTGTCCGAGCGCACAATCTATCGCGACATTGCCGATCTTCAATCAACCGGGGTTCCGGTCGATGGCGAGGCGGGGGTTGGTTATATCCTGCGCGAAGGCTTCGACCTGCCGCCGTTAATGTTCACTCGCGAAGAAATCGTCGCGCTGGTGGCCGGGGCGCGGATGGTTCGCTCAATGGGCGGTGCGTCAATGGCGAAGGCGGCGATTGAAGCTCTGATCAAGATTGAGTCAGTTCTGCCGCCTTCCTTGCAGGCTCAGCTCAAGTCGGTCGAGATTCATGTGCCGGACCAGCAAATGCCGGAGCGTGACAAGAACATGATCGATCTGGCGCAGTCAGCCGTTGAGACGCGCAAGGTGCTGGAGCTGGACTATTGCGATGTCGAGGGAAAGGCGACGCGCCGGAATGTGCGACCTCTCGGGCTGTGGTATTGGGGCAAGGTCTGGACGCTGGTGGCGTGGTGCGAGCTGCGCAATGATTTTCGCGTGTTTCGCGTTGACCGCATCCAGGCGGCGGGGCCGACCGGAACCCTGTTCAAGCCCGAACGGGGCAAGCTGCTCGCGGACTTTTACCGGGAGTTCCGGCCGCAGGAAGAATAGAGGCGCCGCAGACCCGGTTCCATCAGCCTGGCGCCCTTACTGCTGGTCATCGTCCTCGGCATTGCCTTTCAAGGCGGAAAGCTTGGCGAAGACCTTGCTCGCGTCCAACTCCTGGTCATCCCGGTTTGCTTCATGCGCAAGGTTCTGCGTGGTGGCGGCGGGAAGCAGGGTATCACCGCTTTCGACGGGCATGGGTTTGCCCTTGTTGGCGCGCTCAATCTCGAAATCGAGATCAATCTGCGAACAAATGCCGAGGGTGACGGGATCCATCGGCGCCAAGTTCGAGGAGTTCCAATGGGTGCGGTTGCGCACCTGTTCGATGGTGGATTTGGTCGTTCCCACAAGACGCGAGATTTGCGCGTCCTTGAGCTCGGCATGGTTGCGGACCAGCCAGAGTATGGCGTTTGGGCGATCCTGACGCTTGGAAAGCGGCGTATAGCGCGCGCCCTTGCGCTTGGCTTCCGGGACCCGCACCTTCGGTTCGGCCATTTTCAGTTTGTGCTCGGGATTCTTTTCCGCCGCCGAGATTTCCTCACGCGTCAGCTGACCGGTGCCGACCGGATCAAGTCCCTTGATGCCCTGCGCCGCATCGCCATCGGCGATCGCTTTGACCTCGAGCGGGTGCAGCCGGCAAAAACCGGCAATCTGCTCGAAGGAGAGCGAGGTATTGTCCACCAGCCAGACCGCGGTGGCTTTGGGCATCAAGAGTTGCGTTGACATTTGGACAAATCCTTTTCGTCGCCCGCCTCTCCCGTGGCGGGCGGTGGTCAGACCACCGATTAATGGGAATTTCATTCGGATATAGACGTGTTTGCGGTAAAGGGCAAGAAAGTCGCAGGGCGAGCGCAAAGTAATTTATCTCGCCTGAAACACGCACGCCGCTGTTGCAATTTCCGGCGCGGCGACCGATGTCAGGGAAGCTGTGTTTACTCCAATTCCGGCGGCAAGAAGTGGCCAAACAGAAAAAAATCCTCGTCCTGTTCGCGCATCCGCGGTTGTCAACTTCGGTCGTTCAGCGCGCCATGCTCAAGGCGATTGACGGTCTTGAGAAATTGACACTGCATGATCTCTATGCGGCGTACCCGGACTTCATCATTGACGTGAGGCGCGAGCAGCAATTGCTGCTTGATCATGACATCATTGTCTTCCAGCATCCGTTCTATTGGTATTCCTGTCCGGCGATCATCAAGGAATGGCTGGACCTTGTGCTGGAGAACGGCTGGGCTTACGGCACCGGCGGCTCGAAGCTGCATCGCAAATGCATGATGTCAGCGATCTCGACGGGCGGCAATCGCGACGCCTATCGCCAGAACGGGCGCAATCGCTACGAGGCCACGGAACTCCTCGCGCCGTTCGACCAAAGCGCCTATCTGTGCGGAATGGCGTATCTTGAACCATTCGTCATTTACACCGGCCGCCATTTGAGCCCGGGGGAACTTGCCGGGCGTGCTGAGGAGTACCGCGAATTGCTGGTTGACCTGCGGGACGGGCGAATCGATCCGTTGGAGCGTCTTGCGAAAGGGCATGAACTGCCGAAGGCGTTTGGCGCAGCGAGCTTGCGGGGCGAACATGCATCTTGAAGATTTTCTGCTTGGCGCGTTTGTCTATCTCGCCGCCGCCGTCATTGCCGCGCCGATCGCGATGCGGCTCGGTCTTGGATCCGTGCTCGGCTATCTCATTGCAGGTATTGTGATCGGTCCTTCGGTCGCCGGTCTGATCGGCGGAAGCCAGGGCGAAAGCGTCATGCATTTCGCCGAGTTCGGCGTCATTGTCATGTTGTTTCTGGTGGGCCTCGAATTGCAGCCATCCAAACTTTGGGAACTGCGGAAACCCATTCTCGGGCTTGGCGGATTGCAGGTGGCGGGAACTGCGGCGGCAATCGGCGGCGCGGCTCTCGTGGCAGGCGTGGAGTGGCGAACCGCGTTGACAATCGGGCTTGTGCTGGCGCTGTCATCGACCGCCATCGTTCTGCAAAGCATGCAGGAACGCGGACTGATGAAGACATCGGTCGGACAATCCACTTTCTCGGTGCTGCTGTTCCAAGACGTTTCGGTCATCCCGATGCTGGCACTGCTTCCACTCCTCGCGATCAGCGCGCCCGGCGGCGACCACAGCACCAGCCTGATCGCCAATCTGCCCGCGTGGGCGCAAGCGCTCGCTGTGCTTGGCGCAGTCGGCGCGATCATTCTGGCGGGGCGTTATCTCATGCGGCCGGTTTTCCGCATCGTGGCGGGCGCAAAAATCCGGGAAATCTTTGTCGCCTTCGCACTGCTGATCGTTGTCGGCATCACGCTGTTGATGCAGTTGGTCGGTCTTTCCGCGGCGCTCGGCACCTTTCTGGCTGGCGTTGTTCTGGCCGAAAGCGAATACCGGCACGAACTCGAACAGGATCTTGATCCGTTCAAGGGTCTTTTGCTGGCTGTGTTCTTCATCGCGGTTGGCGCAGGAATTGATTTCCAACTTCTGATGAATGAGCCGGTGAAGCTGATCGGCCTCGTCCTCGGCTTTGTGGTGATCAAGCTTGTGGTGCATTTTGTCATTGCCAAGTTCTTCCGCATGTCGACACCGGACGCGTCGCGGTTTTCGTTCATGCTGGCGCAAGGCGGCGAGTTTGCCTTTGTGCTGATCTCCTTCGTCTCCGGGCTTGGGCTGCTGGGCATCGCCGATGCGGCGATGCTGGTTGCTGTCGTTGCCATTTCCATGGCGCTGGCGCCCTTGCTGATCCTGCTTGACGAGAAGGTCATTCAGCCGCTGTTCGCGCATGGCGGCGAATTGCGCGATCCCGATGTCATCGATGAGAGCGAAGCCAAGGTCATTATTGCTGGCTATGGCCGCTTTGGCATGACGGTTGGTCGGCTGTTGCTTGCCAATGGCTTTAAGTCAGTGGTGCTTGAGCATGATACGGAGCAGATCGACGCGCTGCGCCGATTCGGATTCAAGCTGTTTTATGGCGACGCATCGCGCGTTGATCTGCTTGAGGCCGCCGGGGCCCGGGAAGCGGAGATTCTGGTTGTCGCGGTTGATGATCGCGAAAAGACCAACGAGATCGTTGCCGCAACCAAGAAAAACTTCCCGCAACTGCGCATCTTCGCGCGGGCTTTTGACCGCGTTCACGCCTACGAACTGATAAACGCCGGGGTTGACGACACGTATCGCGAGCTTTTTGAAGCGTCGGTTCAAATGGCCGAGGACGCGCTGGTGGCGCTTGGAAAGCATCCCTACGAAGCCCATCGCGCCGCCCTGCTGTTCAAGTCACATGATGAGGAATTGCTGCGCTTGGCCGCCCGCCATGTTGATGACAATGAGGCGCTGGTCGACATCGCCCGCAAGGGCAGGGCTGAAATCTCCAATGTGCTTGACGCAGACCGCACGGGAACGCCGATCAGTTCAGAAGATGCCTGGATTGCGAAGGACCGTCCGGATCAGTGACTACGTATCCGCCAGCACCAAAAGGCTGTCACGGTCAAACGAGATACTGACTTTTTCGCCGAAGCGCGGCGGCGGGGTGGTTGGATCGTTGAAGGTGTCAAAGGCGATGGTGGTGTCACCGGTATTGACCTTGATGCGCAGGACCGAGCCAAGAAAATCAACGTTTGAGATGATGCCGGTCATTTTCAGGTCACCCTTGTCACCCTTCAAACTCACGGTTTCCGGGCGCAGCGCAAGAGCCTGCTTGGAGCCTTTGAGCGCCGAAGAAGGCAGTTTCAATCCGGAGATTTTCAAACCCGGCATTTCAACTTCACCCCTTGCCTGATCGGTGACAGTGACATTGAGAATTGACAATGTGCCAACGAACTGCGCGACGAAACGAGTTGCCGGACGGTTGTAGATTTCGAAGGGCGTGCCGATCTGATCGGCAATGCCCTGGTGCATGACGACGACACGATCGGATATGGAAAGAGCTTCTTCCTGATCATGGGTCACAAAGATGGCCGTGATGCCCAAACGCTGTTGAATGGCGCGCATCTCTTCACGCAGGCTGACCCGGATTTTGGCATCCAGCGCCGATAGCGGCTCGTCCAGAAGCAAAACGCGCGGGCGCACGGCCAAGGCGCGGGCAAG
>JANNRN010000077.1:0-11535 GCA_031401375.1 Phyllobacteriaceae bacterium
TTTCGCCGGGGCGTCCGAGATTGGAGGCGAGGATGACGGGGGTGTCGCGGGGCCTGTGCTCCAGCAAGGCATCCCGGGCAAAAGCAAGCTGGGTGCGGCGCTTCTTGGAAACCGGATTATAGAAGGCGATGACGAAATCACCCTCAGCCGCCGCCCGCACCCGCATCTGGATGGCGGCCCACGGCGTCAGAAGGTCGGACAGCGAAATGGTGCAGAAATCATGGCCCAGCGGTGCTCCCGCCCGCGCCGCCGCCGCTTGCAGCGCTGAAATGCCGGGCGTGACCGCAACTTTCACCCGCCGCGCCGCATCGGACAGTCCGCCGCGGTCAATCAGTTCGAACACCAGCGTCGCCATCGCGTAAATGCCGGCATCGCCTGAGCAAACCAGCGCCACATCGCGCCCCTCGCCCGCTAGTTCCAGCGCATGACGCACCCGCGCCTCCTCCGCGCCGAGATCAAAATCGTGCCGCTTCTTTCCCTTGGAGAGCGACCCCAACAGGTCGAGATAGAGCGAATAGCCGACCAGATCAGTGGCAGCCTCGATAAACGCGCTGGCCTCGGGCGAGCGCCAGCCCTCACTGCCCGGGCCGATGCCAACGACGAACAGCCGGCCGCGCGCCTTGCCAATTTTTGTCGCATCAAGAACCTGCGGCGACCGCGCCAGCGCCACTGTCACCCGCCGTGACTTGTTTTTCTCGACAATCAGCGTTCCCTGCGCGCCCACAGCCGCCAAAGCCGCGCCTTCGCTGACCCCGTGGCAGCCAACCTCGGCAAACACCACGTCGGAAGGATTGGCGAGCCGCGGCGTCTCCCGCTCCAGCGTTGCCGCATCAAACACACGCAAGGGCACATCAAAATGCGCGGCGACGGCTTGCAGCGCCGCCTCATCGGCTTTCACGTCAATTGAAAAAACACCCGCCACGGATTTCGGCTCCAGCCCGTGTTCCCGGATGGCGAACTCGGCAAGGTCGATCACTTCCCTTGCGCTCGCGCCGCGCTCGCAGCCAATGCCGAGCGCCAATGTCGCCGGCGCAAAATGCAGCGTCTTGAAACTTGCCTTGCGCGCACGATCGCTGACGACCAGTTCAATATCGCCGTGTTCGGAAAACGGCAGCCGGCTGCCTTGCAGCCACGCGCTCGTGCCAACGAGCTTTGCCGTTTCACCTGCCAGAAGCCGCGCCATGATCTCCTTGGCGTTCTCCGGATTGACCAGCCTGTAACCGGGCGCCGGCGCGTCCAGCGCCACGCCGAAGCGCAAATCGCCCGCCGTTGTGATCGCCGCATGTCCCGAAAGCGCCATGGCGATTGTCCGCGCCAGATCATTGGCGCCGTGATGCCCGCCCAGAAGTGGAATGACGGAGGTTCCGTCCTCGGAAATGGACAGGACGGCGGGTTCCGACTGTTTCTCGGCAATGACCGGCGCAAGCAGCCTGATGACCGCACCGGTTGACATGACGCAGATCAGCGGCAACCCGGCGGCAAAAAGACTGCGCAAATGGCTTCCCGCATCCTCGAAAAAGGAATCGGCCTGGCTGACCCGCTTGCGCAGACCATGCACCGAACCGCCCGTCAGCGCGGCGATCTTGCGGGCGAGTTCAACCGGGGCATCCGAGAGGATGATGATGGCAGGCTTTTTCATGGAACGTTCCTGGACGGCAGGCTGGAAACCCAGTTTTCGGCGCCCTTGTAGATGAGAATCATTGAGAAATACGGTGCCGGGGCATCGCCCGCTTTGCTGAGAGGCATGATTTTTTGATTGCCGAGCGAAACCCGCTCGCAATAGCCTGACTGGGCCAAAAGTCCCATGGCGCTGAGCACGTCGCGTATCCGGGCAAAGTGCCGCCCAAGCTTGATGATGGCGACGGCATCGCTCGTCTCAATCCGGGCCTTGATTTCTTCATCGGGAAGCGGCGCCGGAATCACCGTAAACACGTCATTGCGCGCTGCAATCGGCCGCCCCCAAGCGGCGGAAGCTGCCATGATCGATGAAACGCCCGGAACGATCTCGCACCGGTAACGGCCCGCCAGATGCTGAAACAGATACATGAACGAGCCGTAGAAGAACGGGTCGCCTTCGCACAATACCGCGACGTCAGAACCGGCGTCCAGATGATGGGCAATGGTCGCGGCGGCGCGCGCATAGACTTGCTGTGCCGGATCGCGCTTCACATCCATTGGCACGATGATCGCAATCTCCAATTGCTCAGCCGTGAGGTACGTCGCCACGATGGAGCGGGCAAGACTTGGCCCGTCATCCGGCTGCGGATAGGCAATGACAAATGTGTCGCGCAGGATGCGGTGCGCCTTCAGTGTCAAAAGTTCTGGATCGCCCGGACCGATGCCAAGGCCATAAAGCGTGCCGGTCATTCTGGTCTTGTCTTTCTGATGGTGAGCGTTGTCACCGGCATCATCGGCTTGAATGCCGTGTAATTTCCAACTGGCTCAGCGCGGGACACCGCGATGCGTGACAGACCGCCCTTGTGTCGCCTTGCCAGCTCAAGGAGCCGGGCCTCACCTTCAATGGTTACGGCATTGGCGACAAGGATGCCGCCCGGCTTCAACGCGGTAAACGCAGCATCGAAAACACCTGCATCCGTGATGCCGCCGCCGATGAAAACCGCATCGGGCTCGGACAAGCCACTCAGTGCGGCAGGGGCTTGGCCTTTGACGATCCTGAGCTCCGGAACGCCCAGCGCCGTCGCGTTGGCCTCGATCATGGCAATACGCGCCGGGTTCTCCTCAATGGCGATGGCCTTGGCGGCCGGCGCGGCGCGCATCCATTCGATGGCGATTGATCCGCAGCCCGCGCCGACGTCCCAAAGCACGGCTCCGGGAAAAGGTTGCAGTTGCGACAGGGTCGCCGCGCGCACTTCGCGTTTGGTGAGCTGCCCGTCATGTTGAAACGCGTCATCGGGCAGGCCGGGCGACGAACCAAGGAAATTTGTCGAGGGAGCGCTGTCGCATTCGATGGCGAGCGTATTGAGATCGGCAAAGCTCTGGCCGCTCACTTCTAGTGGCAGCAATTCAACCAAACGCTCCTTCGGCCCGCCCATATGTTCAAGCACGGTCATGCGGGACCGGCCATAACCCGAGCTCACGAGCAGAGCCGCCGCTTCGGCAACGGTTTGGCCCAAGGAAGTGAGCGCCAGAATCCTCACCCGGGGCGCAAGGTATCGGGACAGGGCAGCCACCGGCCTGCCATGCAGCGAAATGCAGGCTACGGTCTGCAACGGCCACTTCAAACGCGATGCAGCCAGCGAAAACGCCGACAGATTGGGAATAGATGCGATTTCATTTGTGGATAGTTTTTCGGAGAGGGTGGCGCCAATTCCGAAGTGCATCGGATCGCCCGTCGCCAGCAAAACCGTCGGCTGGCCGCGCCGGGCCATGAGTTTGGCAAGGGTCGCCTCGTACCCGTCCTCCCAATTGTGCACTGCAACGCCCGGAAAATTCTGTTGTGAAACAATGCGGATAGATCCGAAAATTGTCGTGGCGGAATTCACCATTGCCAGGTTCGCTGCATTCAGTCCGGCGAGCCCGTCATCGCCAACGCCAATGATGGTCAGCCACGGGTTCATGGCGTCCACCCGATCGCCAGCGCATTCACCGCCGCCGCCGCCATGGCGCTGCCGCCGCGCCGCCCTTTGATTGCAATGAACGGCACATTGCGGGAATGAGCGACAAGTTCCGCCTTTGATTCCGCCGCGCCGACAAATCCGACCGGAAACCCGAGGATGAGCGCGGGCTTTACCGCGCCTTTGTCCAGCAATTCCAATAGCTTGAACAAGGCGGTGGGCGCATTGCCAATCGCAATGACCGCACCCTGCATCTGTTCCAGCCAGAGTTCGACCTGCGCCGCCGAGCGCGTGGTTGCCTGCTCTTTGGCGATGCCAGCGACACGCGGGTCCGAAAGCAGGCAGACAACGTCATTCTGCCTTGGCAGCATGCGTGCGATCACACCGTGGCGCACCATTTCCGCGTCGCAAATCACCGGCGCACCCGCAAGCAAAGCCGCCCGCCCAGCCTCCGCTGCGCCCTCCGAAAATACCAGATCATCCGCCGCATCAATCATGCCGCATGAATGAATGATCCGCTCGGCCACATGCGATTCAGACACTGAAAACCGTGAAAAATCAGCCTCTTGCCGGATGATGGCAAATGACTTCGCGTAAATCGCATCGGGATTTTTCAGCCAGGCGTGCACATTCATCCCTGCTTCAAACTCTTAGGGCCGAGCGGATGGTCAGCGTGCGGATACGGCGAATGCGTGTGGCCGTGATCGTGCGAATGGCCGTGCCCATGCGAATGATCATGGTGGTCATGCGCCTTCGCATGATCTCTGACGGGCTTCAGCGGCGCCGGATCGCCATGGCTGTGCAAGGGCGTCCATGGCAGGCCGTGTTGCCTGCAAAAGGCCTCATTCCGGCAGGACGCATCGCAATCGCCTTTGCAGGGACAGTTTTCCAAACCGCCGCCAATACCTTCGACATGGTGATGGTGGCTTTCCTGTGCGCGACCTAAATCTGCTTCAAATCCAAGCACTTGCTCGCGATACTTGCACATCTGGCAGTTCATGTTGTTGGTGCCTTCGAGGATTTCGAGGACCCGTTCGACCATGGTTTCCACCACCAAGGGATGGTCGTTGAGATAGTCAGCCTTGATGAACTCGATATCCGGATGGCGCGCCGCGACCTCGTCGGTCTGGCTGTAGATGCGTTTGACCAGAACGCCGGTGAACAGGAAATACGGGAACACGACGATGCGTTTGTAGCCGAGCTTCGCGGCATGTTCGAGCGCGGGCTCCACCAGCGGAAACGTCACGCCTGAATAAGCCGTTTCGCCCCAGCCGAAGCCGAGCCCCTCCCAGAGCATGCGCATGACCTTGGCGACATTGGAATTGGCATCGGGATCGGACGCGCCGCGCCCGACAACCACGAGCATCGTATCATGCAGCGGCTCACCCTCATGCCAGCCGGCGGAGTGCAGCGCCTGTTTGATCCGGTCGCCTGCCGCCCGTATCATCTTGAGATCAATGCCTAATTCGCGCCCGTAGTCAATTTTGACACTGCGGTTTTGCGCCGCATAGGTGTTCAAAACGGAGGGGATGTCGTTCTTGGCGTGACCTGCGGCAAACAGCATGCCGGGCACCGCGAGAATGTGATTGACCCCTTGCGCCTTGAGCGCATCGAGGCCGTGCGTGATCACCGGATTGGCAAATTCGAGATAGCCGTAGTCAACCGGCCAGTTCGGAAACGACGCCTTGATCCGCTCGGACAGGACGGAGAATTCGCGCACCGCATTCTGGTTGCGGCTGCCGTGGCCGCAAATCATGATCCCGTAGTTTTTCGCCATTTCAGATCTGCCAACCTTTCGCGTCGCATCTGTTAACACCCCTGAGAGGGGCCAATTGACGAAGCGAAGGGAACGGACGGCCGCAAATCTGCCGTCAATCGAAAGGACAGCTCCGGCATGTTGAACCCCCGAATTGGGTCGGTCGCACCGGATCTTCTTTCAGCCCATGGGCGCCGCCGAAAACCAGTGTCAGAATTAGAGGCTCGAAAGGTGCAGGTCAAACACAATAGCGCCTGCGGAAAGCCGAAAGACGACAACCCGTCAGTCTAACGGCGCAATCTCGAAGCCGAGTTTGGCCGCCACGGTCCGGATAAGGTTCAGTTCATCACTTGAGGAATCGTGATCGGCGCCGGCGATCTGCAGCATGTGTTCGATAAGCACCTTGCGCCGCTCCGGGCCAAGTTCCGCAAACACCTCCGCCGCCTGCTGACTGGTCGTTTCATAGCCAATTTCACCAAGATACTCGCCAACGCTCTCCATCGCCTCCTCCGGGATGCCGAACGCTGCCTCGCCTATCTCGCGCAGCTTCGCCAGTTCCGCGCCCTTCACATCGCCGTCGGCCAGCACAACGCGAAACAGCAAAAGCAGTTCAGCGGTCAGCACCGGATCCTCGGCGACCATGCTGACCGCCTTCTCCGACGCCACCATCTCCTTGATTTTTCCAAAGAAACCGCCGCTCATCCGCTTCTCCTTTTCTCTTTCTACCGGTAGCGTGAGTCGCTGCCGAGTTCAAAGCACGCATCCGCCATCCTCAGACAAGCATCATTCATGCACGAGATCGTCCCGCAAGTCGTCATTTTGCTGATCATCGCCGGCTTTGTGGCCGGATTTGTTGATTCAATCGCTGGGGGTGGCGGATTGATCACGCTTCCTGTCCTCCTGCTTGCGGGCCTGTCACCTGTGCAGGCGCTTGGAACCGGCAAACTGCAATCGCTGTTCGGCTCCGGCAGCGCGACCTTTTCCTATGCCGCCAAGGGCCATGTCGATCTGCGGCTGCAATGGAAATCGGCGGCGCTTTCTGCACTGGGATCGGCTTTTGGCGCCTGGCTTGCGACCAGGATATCCAGCGAATGGCTGCGTGACTTTCTTCCTATCCTCATGATCGCTATCGCTTTGTATTTCCTCACCAAACCTGACATTTCCGACAGGGAGCGTGCGGTGCGGCTGCCGCCGGTCGTCTTCATCGTGACGGTCGTTCCGCTCATCGGCTTTTACGACGGCATCTTCGGTCCCGGAACCGGATCATTCTTCATGCTGGCCTTTGTCATGCTGGCAGGCTACGGCTTGCTCAAGGCGACCGCCCATACAAAACTCCTGAACTTCGCCTCCAATATTGGTGCGTTTGCGGTGTTTTCGCTGAGCGGCGCGGTCGATTGGCGGGTGGGAATCCTGATGGGATTGGCACAATTTGCCGGCGCCCGCCTTGGCGCTCACATCGCCATGAAGAACGGCGCACGGTTGATCAGGCCCCTCTTGGTAACTGTATGTCTGGCTCTTGCGGCGCGGCTGCTTTTCTCCTGAAGAAATTCAGTCTATAGAGTTGCCGGGCAACCGGGGGGTTCCGTTCAGCAGTTTCGTGACTGCCGATTGTTGACAGGCACTTGCATGATCAGTTGTCCCCCGCTTCGCGCTGCAACATTTGCCGCCCTTGCACCCATCGCGCTCTACGGCTGCACGACCTCCGGCAGCGATTTTTCCGACCCGGAAATGGCCTACATCGCACTGCCCGGGACAGCGCCGGTGCCCCAATTCAAACCAGAGCAGCCGGATGGCCAGTCCGCCGCTACCGCAGCGGTACTGTCGCCTGTGGCCATCGCTGAAGCGTCGGTTACTGCTGTAGCCTCTGCCGTTTCATACGCGGCAACCGCAGTACCCCATGCATTTGCCGGCAAGGGGTTCTCGGGGAGCGCGCGTGAGCGCGAATGCTTGATGCGGGCCATGTACTTTGAATCCAACCGTTCAAGCCGCGATGGCATGCTGGCTGTTGGAACGATTGTGATGAACCGCGTTGCTTCTGGCCAATACGGCTCATCAGTCTGTGACGTGGTCGGCCAGCCGCGTCAGTTTGCGCCGGGCATCATGTCCCGGCGCATGCAGGGCAATACGGGCGATCTGGCCGCGCTGTCAGAAGATATTCTGGCCGGAAAACGCCATCCGGCCGTCAAGAAGGCGATGCATTTCCATCAGGCCGGGCTCAAGTTCTCCTATCCCAACATGCACTACGTCCTGACTGCGGGCGGAAATTCGTTCTATGAGAAACGCAGCCGGCGTCGCGGCTGACATACGATCAAAACCAGGTTCAAATACGCTTGTAGGCTCACAACCATCCCGTCTGAACGACCTGTGCACAACACGCACTTGTTGATTGGGCGCTCATGATTGATTTGATATCGTCACTTCTCGAATCAACCGAAGGGGAACCAAATGAACCTTAGCGCACCAACCATGGTCGTATTTCTCGTATCGCTCGTCATAGCCATACTCGGCGTTCTCGCCGCGCTTGGCGTGTTGGCATTCATTCCGCTGGCTTCGGTCTGGATTATGGCGATTGCATATGCCGTTCTGGCCGTCGGATGCATGATAAAAGGCGCTTAGAGCGGCGGTCGTTCCGATAGGATCGGAACTGCCACTCTAAGTCTTTGTTTTGCCGCATCGCTTTTGCGAAAATCCGCACACACTTTTTCGCACGATGCTCTAGTTTCTGCGCCAAGACCAAGTAATTTCGGATCCGGGAGCAAGCTTCCGGATTCTTTTAGAACTCAACCCCGATCTGCGCTTTCACGCCCGAGCGGAACGGGTGCTTGATCAGTTCCATTTCGCTCACCAAGTCCGCAATCTCAATGAGTTCGTCCTTGGCGTTGCGGCCCGTCAGCACAACATGCGTCATATGCGGCTTTTCTGATGCGAGGAACTCGACCACCTCGTCAATCGGGATGTAGTCATAGCGCAGCGCGATATTGATCTCGTCGAGCAGCACCATCTTGTTGCGTTCATCGCGGATCAATTCCTTGGCCTTTTCCCACGCTTTGCCCGCCATTTCCATGTCGCGGGCCCGGTCTTGCGTCTCCCAGGTGAAGCCCTCGCCCATTGTGTGAAATTCACAAACGTCGCTGTGGTTTTTCAAAATGAGGTCGCGCTCGCCCGTCGACATGCCGCCCTTGATGAACTGAACGACAGCGCAAGGTAAGCCATGCGCGATGTGACGAAAAATCATGCCGAACGCCGCAGTTGATTTGCCCTTGCCTTTGCCGGTGTGAACAATGATCAGGCCTTTTTCACCGGTCTTGGTCGCCATGATCTTGTCGCGGGCGGCCTTTTTCTTTGCCATCTTGGAGGCGTGCCGCTCATTGATATCGACGCCTGGCGCTTCACCGTTTTTTTCTTCGATTTCAGTCATTTCTGCCTCTTTCCGGATTCAAATTCTGACGGCTTGGTGATCTGCTCCAGATCAAACCGCGCCGAATTGCTCTTGGCCTTCCACAGCCCGCGATCCATCGCCTCGATCAGCCGCGCGGCTGTTTCCTGCAAGGCGGCGGGGTTTTTTTCGGCCATGAATTGGCGTACAACATCGTCCGCGATGAAGGCATTGTAAACCGCGTCAAAATGATGGTCGCGCACCGCCCCCGTCGTCGCTGAGAACGCGAACATGTAATCGACTGTCGCGGCAATCTCGAATGCGCCCTTGTATCCGTGCCGCATGACGCCGGCGATCCATTTCGGATTGACGACGCGGGCGCGCACCACGCGCGAAATCTCCTCTTCCAGCGTGCGGATGACCGGTTTTTCGGGCCGCGAATGGTCATTGTGATAGACGGCCGGTCTTGCGCCGGTGAGCGCCTCCACCGCAGCCGTCATTCCGCCTTCAAACTGGTAATAGTCATCAGAATCAAGGAGATCATGTTCGCGGTTGTCCTGGTTCTGAACGACCGCGTTCAGGCTCTTGAGGCGGCGCTCCATTCCCTGGCGCTCAAGCTTGCCCTCGGCATTTGCGCCATAGGCATAGGAGCCCCAAACAAGGTAGGCCTCGGCAAAGTCCTTGCGATCCGTCCAGCCGCCCTCGTCCATGAGAGCCTGCAGGCCGGCGCCATAGGAACCGGGCTTGGAGCCAAAGATACGGTAGCCGGCGCGAAGGCCAGCTTCGGAAGAACTGACGCCATCAGCTACCAGCGCTTCCTTTTCCACCCCCATTCTGAGCGCAACCGGATTGTCCGCAGCATCTTCTTCCAGCGCCCCGATCGCCCGCGCCGCCTGGTCGAACAGCGCAATCTGGTCGGGAAACGCATCGCGAAAGAACCCCGAAATGCGCAATGTGACATCAATGCGGGGCCTGCCGAGCACCGCGAGCGGCGCAATCTCATAGCCGGTGACGCGCTTTGAGTTGTTTTCCCAAACCGGCCTTGCCCCAATCAGCGCAAACGCCTGCGCCAGATCATCGCCGCCCGTGCGCATATTGGATGTGCCCCAACAGGTGAGTCCGAACGACGTCGGCCATTCGCCGTGATCCTGCAAATACCGCGTGATCAATAGTTCGGCGGATTTCTTGCCGAGTTCCCAGGCCGTTTGGGTCGGCACGGCGCGTGGATCGACCGAATAGAAATTGCGCCCGGTCGGCAGAACATCGGGCCGTCCCCGCGTCGGCGCGCCAGACGGACCCGGACGGACGAAGCGCCCGTCAAGCGCCGTCAAAATACCGGTGATCTCGGCCTCGCCGCAGGCGATGACGGAAGGGCGGATGCGGGCGGCGATATCATCGAGAACGGTCCGGGTATCGCGCCAGCTCTCCGGGCAGGACGTGCCCTTTGCGACGAGACTTGACGCGAGGAGTTCGATACGCTCGACCGTGTCGCCATGGGTGCGCCACGGGGCGGCCATCGTTGAGAGCAACTCGTGGGGTTTGGGCCCGTCCCATACTGCCGCCATGTCACAGTCAAGCGGGTCAAACGCTGCACCCCTCTCTGTCCTGCCGGACATCTCCCCCTCAAGGGGGGAGATTTTCAAGCGGCGCTGTTTTCGCTCTTCCTCCAGCTTTGAAGGTAAAGACGAGGCGTTGGAGTTGCCAATCTCCCCCCTTGAGGGGGAGATGTCCGGCAGGACAGAGAGGGGTGCACCGATAGAGAAACAGTCTTTTGCGATGGACTGATGCAAACTCGCATTCGCTGCCCCCTCGCCCCTCGGCAGACGCGCCAGCGCCACAACAAGATCATCGAGCAGCCGTCCTTCCGGCGCCTTTCCAAAGACATGCAGCCCGTCTCGAATCTGCATTTCCTTTAACTCGCACAGATACCCGTCGAGTTTCTCAAGCGCCGCCGCCTCCGCGTCGTCCCTGCCAATTCCGGCATCCTGATCGAGACCGATGTCGCGCACAAGTTCAAGGATGCGCGGCCCCAGAACCTTGAGCCGCCTTGGATCGGTCCCCGACGCTTCAAAATACTCATCGACCAAAGCCTCGAGATCCTTCAGCGCCCCATAAGTTTCCGCTCGGGTGAGCGGCGGAGTGAGATGATCGATGATGACGGCAGCGCTGCGCCGCTTTGCCTGCGTTCCCTCACCCGGATCGTTGACGATGAACGGGTAGACATGCGGAACAGGTCCAAGGATCGCCTCGGGAAAGCACTCGGCCGACAATGACAATGCCTTGCCCGGCAGCCATTCAAGATTGCCATGCTTGCCCATGTGAATAATCGCATCTGCCTCAAATGTCTTTCGCAAGAATGCGTAGAACGCCAGATAGCCATGCGGCGGCGCCAAATCGGGCGAATGGTAGCTTTGTTTCGGATCAATGTTGTAGCCGCGCGCCGGCTGAATGCCGACGATGGTCCGGCCAAAGCGCATTAGCGGCAACGCGAAACCAATGGGGCTTTGGAAAAATGGATCCGCCTCCGGCTCACCCCAGCGTTTGGTGACCTTTTCTTGAATCAGTTTCGGCAAGCGTTCAAAGAAAGCCTTGTATTCATTCAAGGAAAGCGTTTCGCGGATGATCCGCCCGTCGCCTGTCCTGTTCGTCACCCCTTCCAACAAAAGCCGTATCAGATCATCGCCGCCCGCGGGCAATTCTCCCGTTTCATAACCCGCCGCGCGCATCGCCCGCATGACTTCGATTGTCCCGGCCGGCGTATCGAGCCCAACGCCATTGGCGATCCGCCCATCACGGTTCGGATAATTGGCAAGGACGATTGCAACGTT
>JANNRN010000078.1:0-4721 GCA_031401375.1 Phyllobacteriaceae bacterium
TCGCCGCTTGAAAACGGTCGAGGAACGGCAGTTCATTGAATAGCATCGTCAGATTGGCAGCAAATTTCGGCATTCTCACTCTTCCTCATTTGGCCGGAATTACTCGGCGCCGACGGCCACCGGCAACTGGACCAAGCCCCCCTTAGTCCAGAAAACCAATGGCCGTTGGCGCCTCGTCGCCTCGTTCGGCGAGCTCTTCGAATTCGATAACAGCGTTGATATCGGCGCCCATCGAGATGTTGGTGACGCGCTCGAGAATGAACTCGATGACAACCGGCACCTGATGTTCCTTCATCATGACCTTGGCGCGTTCGAACGCGTCCTGGAATTCATTGACACTGCGCACCCGGATGGCCTTGCAGCCAAGACCCTCGACAACCGCGACATGATCCACGCCATAGCCCGGCTCTGCATCCTCGTCGGCATTGATGTTGTCAAACGCCAGGCTCACTTCAAAATCCATGTTGAAGCCGCGTTGCGACTGACGGATCAGGCCAAGATAGGAGTTGTTCACGACAACGTGGAGGTAGGGCAGCTTGTGCTGGGCCCCCACCGCCAGTTCTTCAATCATGAACTGGAAGTCATAATCGCCTGACAGGGCCACAATCTTGCGGTCCGGATCAGCAGCCCTGACGCCCAATGCCGCCGGAAGCGTCCAGCCGAGCGGGCCGGCCTGACCGCAATTGATCCAGTTGCGCGGCTTGTAAACATGCAGGAACTGCGCACCCGCGATCTGGCTGAGGCCGATCGTGGTGACGAAACAGGTGTCCTTGTCAAATGCCTTGTTCATCTCCTCATAGACACGCTGCGGCTTCAGCGGCGTTTGATCGAAATGCGTCTTGCGCAGCATGGTGCGTTTGCGCTCGCGGCACTGCTCGACCCAGTCGCTCCAGTCACGGAACTTGCCGGCTTTCTTCATTTCAGCGGCAACTTCCACGAACAGTTCGAGCGCTGCGCCTGCATCGGAAACAATACCGAGATCCGGCGGAAACACGCGACCGATTTGCGTCGGCTCAATATCGACGTGAACGAACTTGCGGCCCTTGGTGTAGGTCTCGACATTGCCGGTGTGGCGGTTGGCCCAGCGATTGCCGATGCCCAGCACGAAGTCCGATTCAAGCAGCGTTGCGTTTCCGTAACGGTGAGAGGTCTGAAGTCCGCACATGCCAGCCATCAGGCGATGGTCATCAGGAATGACTCCCCAGCCCATCAGCGTCGGAATGACCGGAATGTTAATAGTTTCAGCGAGTTTTGTTAACAGATCGGAAGCGTTGGCGTTGATGATGCCGCCGCCCGCAACGATGAGCGGGCGTTCCGACTCGTTGAGCATGGCGAGCGCCTTCTCTATCTGACCACGGGTCGCGACCGGCTTGTAGGGAGGCAGTGAAGCGTAAGTGTCGATATCAAACTCGATTTCGCCCTGCTGAACGTCGATCGGCAAGTCAATCAGGACTGGACCGGGCCGACCGGAACGCATGGTGTGAAACGCTTTCTGAAAGACGAAAGGAACCAGAGCGGGTTCCATGACGGTAACAGCCCATTTGGTGACCGGCGCTGCAATCGATGCAATATCAATGGCTTGGAAGTCTTCCTTCTCAAGCCGCGCGCGCGGCGCCTGACCTGTAATGCACAAGATCGGCACCGAATCCGCGATGGCTGCGTAAAGGCCGGTAATCATGTCGGTGCCGGCGGGACCGGAGGTTCCGATGCACACGCCAATGTTTCCGGGCATGGCGCGGGTATAGCCGTCAGCCATGTGCGAGGCGCCTTCAACATGGCGCGCCAGGACGTGGCGGATTGAACCGCGCGCCTTCATCGCCGAGTAGAGCGGGTTGATCGCCGCGCCCGGCACCCCGAATGCGCAAGTCACACCCTCCTTCTCCATTACAAGGACGGCAGCATCAATCGCACGCATTCTGGCCATTTCAATTCCTCTTTTCCAAGTCTCTTCTTGTCAATTCGATCATAGGTGAGCGCACCATCCGATCAACCGAAATCGTCCCGATATTGCCGTTGGCAAACCGCAAACATTTTCAAAAGAACCAGCGGTATGGTTCGTGGCGCTCGCACTTTTTTCCAGTTTTTCAATAGGTTGTGCGGTAGAATTGATTCTGGTTTTCGAGCATCTGCAACGCTAGTCCAGTTTCGTCTTTGATGCCTTTCCCGCGACATAGACCTCGGCGACAGAACGGTCGTCCCCAAGGGTTTGAAGTATGAACAGTTCCTCCGGCAGCGTTTTGGCGGTCTCGGACCTGAGTTTCATGGATGGTGTCGCGCAGGAGTCGAGCACGACAATGTCCGCATCCGTACCCTCTTCGAGCGTGCCGATCTTGTTCTCAAGGCCAAGCGCGCGGGCATTGCCGAGCGTCATCATGTAATAGGCGTTGAGCGGCGAAAGTTTCTGACCGCGCAGTTGCAGGATCTTGTAGGCCTCGTCCATCGTCGCCAGCATCGAGTAGTTTGTCCCGCCGCCAACGTCAGTTGCCACAGCAATGCGCACGTTGTTTGCTTGCAGGTTTTCACGGTCAAACAGCCCGCTGCCAAGAAAAAGGTTCGACGTCGGACAAAAGACCGTGATGGACTTCGATTCAGAAAGAACAGCGATTTCGCGCGGCTCCAGATGAATGCAATGCCCGAACAAGCTCTTGGGACCCAGTATGCCGTAGCGTTCGTAAATATCAGTATAGTCACGCGCCCAGGGAAATAGTTCCTTGGTGAAGGCGATTTCATTGTGGTTCTCGGACAAATGCGTCTGCACGAAGCATTCGGGATGTTCCTTGATCAGCGTCTGCGTCATGTCCAGTTGCGCATCGCTCGAGGTAATGCCGAACCGCGGCGAGATGGCGTAATGCGCTCTGCCCTTGCCATGCCATTTTTTGATCAGCGCCTTGCTGTCGTCATAGCCGGTCTGGGGGGTGTCACGCAGCTTTTCCGGCGCGTTTCTATCCATCAAAACCTTGCCGCCGATCAAGCACATGTTGCGCCGCACCCCTTCGGCAAAGTAAGCCTCGGCGGAAGCGCGGTGCACTGAACAATAGGCAACGGCAGTGGTTGTCCCGTGCCGGATCAGTTCATCCACGAAAAGCCTGGCGATACGGGCCGAATGCGCCTCGCTGGCGAACTTCTGTTCCTCGACAAATGTGTATTTGTTCAGCCAGTCGAGCAGCTGCGCGCCATACGAACCGATAACCTGCATCTGCGGGAAATGAATGTGCGTGTCGATCAAACCCGCCATCAAGAGATGCGGCCGGTGATCGACGCGCTCAACATCATTTGGCGCCGACTTGATGACCGTCTTGAAGTCACCGACGCGGATGATCTTGCCGTTCGAGACCAGTATGGCCCCGTCCTCGATATACTTGTAGGACGCGTCATCGTCGTCGCGGCCAGGTTCATCCCGGAACGTGAGGACACGTCCGCGCAAAAGCAATTGCGACATGTGCTATTCCTTCTTGGCGATAGCGGACTCGAACCAGGCGACGAGCAAAGCCCTCTCATCAGGTGTGATCGCCGTCACATTGGCGGGCGGCATGGCATGAGAGCGGCCGGCTTGCAGGTATATCTCGCGCGCATGCGCCGCAATCTCGGCGTCGGTTTCGAGCTTGACACCCTTTGGTGCACGGTGAACGCCCTCATAACTCGTTTCTGCCGCATGGCACATGGCGCAGCGGCCAAGCACCGTATCGCGCACTTTGGGAAAGTGCGCATCGGCAATGAACGTCTGCTGGAGCGGCGACGCCTCAGCCTTTGTTTCCTCGCCTGACAGAACCTTTGGCACCGTCGAAAGCCACATGATCAGGATGAAGATCAATGCGGTCGCAAGCCAGGTCCAAGTCGGATTACCTTTGCGGGCATGCGTGGTGTTGAAATAGTGGCGGATTGTCACGCCCATCAGGAACACAAGCGACGCAATGATCCAGTTGTATTGCGTGCCAAAAGCCAGCGGATAGTGGTTTGACAGCATGAGGAACAGCACCGGAAGCGTCAGGTAATTGTTATGCAATGAACGCTGCTTTGCCTGCTTGCCCAGCGCCGGCTCCGGAACTTTTCCAGCGAGAAGAGCCGCAACAACCTTCTTCTGGTTTGGGATGATGACGAAGAAGACGTTCGCTGACATAATTGTCGCGGTGAAGGCGCCAAGATGGAGGAGCGCCGCGCGTCCGGTAAAAAGCTGCGTGTAGCCCCATGCGGCGAAGACCAGCACGAAATAGAGCAATACCATCAGCTGCGTGTCGTCTTTCCCAAGCGGCGACTTGCAGATGAGATCATAGGCGATCCAACCGAGCCCGATGGAAGCAAGGGAAATCAGGATGCCCGTCATCGGCGACACGTCAAGCACGTTCCTGTCGACGAGATAAAGATCCGCTCCGACATAATAAACCACAAAGAGCATGGCCACACCGGAGAGCCAGGTCGCATAGGATTCCCATTTGAACCAGACCAGGTGTTCGGGCATGTTTGATGGCGCGACCAGATATTTCTGGATGTGGTAAAATCCACCGCCGTGCACTTGCCACTCTTCGCCATGCGCGCCAGCCGGCAAACCGGGCCGCTGGTGCAAGCCGAGGTCCAAAGCCACAAAATAAAATGAAGATCCAATCCATGCGATGCCGGTAATGACATGCACCCAACGGACAGCGAACGCGATCCAATCCCAAGCTATTGCGAATTCGTACATTTCGTCCTCCAGCCGTAACTACTCGACAATTGCAAATGAACGT
>JANNRN010000079.1:0-14920 GCA_031401375.1 Phyllobacteriaceae bacterium
TCGGACGGTTCGGTCGTCGCATAGACCACGATACAGTCGCGGTCATGGAAAAGACGGGGAAGTTCTTCGCGCAACTCCTCGCGCAGTTTGAAGTCAAGATTGGCCAGCGGCTCATCGAGCAGCACCAGATCGGCATCCTTCACCAAAGCCCGCGCCAGCGCGGTTCGCTGCTGTTGGCCGCCGGAGAGCTCGGACGGCTTTCGTCCCAGCATTGGCGTCAGGCGCAAAAGCTCGGCGAATTTTCCGACTCGCTGCTTGATCTCGGCCTCCGGCTTGCCAAGGACCCGCAATGGCGAAGCAATGTTCTCATACACATTGTAATTCGGATAGTTGATGAACTGCTGATAGACCACCGACACATTGCGTTTCTGAACGGACGTGGACGTGACGTTCTTGCCGTCAAACCAGATCTCGCCGCCGCTCGGCTTGGCAATGCCCGCCATCAATTGCATCATCGTCGTCTTGCCGGCCAAAGTCGTGCCAAGCAGGATGTTGAACGAGCCGCGGTCAAGCCGCAGGCTGGACGGATAAATGTGCATGTCCGCACCTACCCGTTTGGAAACGTCTTTAAGTTCGAGCGTCATTGTTCCCGCACCAACCCCGGATCATTCAAAAAAGAAGCTTTTTCATGAGAGAAATCCCGGGATGCAGGCCTTACCACATCCCGGGAAATCATGAAAGTTCACCCGGCCTTTACTGTGCCGAGGTCCACTGCTTGATCAGTTCATCATAAGCGATGGTCTGGCCAGGCTCTTTTTCGTTCTCAAGCTTGGCCTTGGGGCCATCCGCCTTGCCGAGCCAATCGTCTTTTGGCTCATTCAGACGCGGGCCGCAGCCGCCATAGGTCTTGTTGGCTTCGTCAGCCGCCTGCATGCGGGACATGGTGATGTCCATTTCCTCGGCAAGACGATCCATGGCTTGCTGAGGTGTGAACGCACCTGAGTTCACGTCACCGATTTGCTGCCACCAGATTTGGGCGAGCTTGGGATAGTCCGGAACGTTGATGCCGGTCGGCGACCAGCGAACCCGGTCAGGCGAGCGATAGAATTCGACCAGACCGCCAAGCTTCGGCGCACGTTCCGTGAAGCTCTCGTGCTTGACGGTTGAGTCCCGGATGAAGGTGAGGCCAACCTGGCTTTTCTTCACGTCGACGGTCTTTGACACCGCGAACTGCGCATAGAGCCAAGCGGCTTTCGCGCGGTCAGCGGGCGTCGACTTGAGGATCGTCCACGAGCCAACGTCCTGGTATCCGACCTTCTGGCCTTCTTTCCAATACGGGCCATGCGGCGACGGCGCCATGCGCCAAAGCGGCGTGCCGCTGTCATCAACCGTGTTGTTGCCGTCGGCCTTGGACTTCACCATGTCGGCGGTGAAGGCGGTGTACCAGAATATCTGCTGGGCCACATTACCTTGGCTGAGCGCCGGCAGTGACTGATAGAAGTCATAGTCGGCAGCGCCGGGAGGGGCGTAGGCGCGCAGCCATTCATCCCATTTGGCAATGGCGTAAACCGAAGCCGGGCCGTTGGTTTCGCCGCCGCGCGAGACGGAAGCGCCGGATGGGTTGCAGGAGCCCTTGTCCATGCGGATACCCCATTCATCGATCGGGATGCCATTCGGTTCACCGACGCTGCCGGTGCCGGCCATCGAGAGCCAGGCGTCAGTCATGCGCCAGCCAAGATCAGGCGCGCGTTTGCCGTAATCCATGTGGCCATAGATTGGCACGCCGTCGATTTCCTTGACATCTTCCTTGAAGAACTGGGCAATGTCTTCGTAGGCCGACCAGTTGACCGGAACACCGAGCTCATAGCCAAACCGCGCCTTGAACTTTTCCTTCAGTTCCGGCTTGTCGAACCAGTCCTTGCGGAACCAGTAAAGGTTCGCAAACTGCTGGTCGGGAAGCTGATAGAGCTTGCCGTCCGGTCCGGTGGTGAACTTGATGCCCATGAAGTCGGCCAGATCAAGACCTGGATTGGTCACATCCTTGCCGTCGCCCGCCATGAAGTCGGTGAGATTGACGGCCAACTGCAAGCGCGAGTGCGTGCCGATGAGATCCGAGTCATTGACATAGATGTCATAAAGGTTGCGGTTGGTCTGCATCTGCGTTTGCACCGCCTGAACCACTTCGCCTTCGCCCAGGATCTGATGGTTCACCTTGATGCCGGTGATTTCCTCAAATGCCTTGGTCAAAACGGTTGATTCGTACGTATGCGTCGGAATGCCTTCCGACAGGGCGTTGATTTCCATGCCCTTGAATGGTTCAGCGGCCTTGATGAACCACTGCATTTCTTTCAACTGGTCTTCTTTGGACAGCGTCGAAGGTTGGAATTCGCTATCGATCCACTTCTGTGCTGCGGCCTCGTCGGCCCATGCTGATCCGGTTGCAGCAAACAGCGCGATGGCTGCCGCTGACACCAAAAGGTGCCTTTTCATAGGTTGTCTCCTCCGTTGCGTCTCTCGCCAGATTGCTGTCGGCATCCTCCCGACACCGAGCCCTTTATTGACGGGCGAGATTGATGTTGAAACGAAACAAGACGAAGGTCAAGAGAAATTAATTGACGTAATGGGCCGTCAATTTTAGATTTCCTGTTGCAAAAGACAAAAAAACGGTTGATCTTGAAAAAAAACGAAAACACGAGGGAAGCGCCTTGGAGCCCTTGCATCCGCGACTGACGGACATGCTCGATATTGCGCGCCAGAGAGGGCGCGTCGATGTGGAATGGCTGTCCGCGTATTTTGATGTCACGCCTCAGACAATCCGCAAAGATTTGAATGATCTGTGCGAGCGTCAACTCCTGCAGCGCATCCACGGCGGCGCTGTCTATCCGTCGGGCGTGACCAATTTTGCCTATGATGCGCGCCGTTCTCTTGCCGCCGACGGCAAGCAGCTGATTGGCGCGGCGGCGGCGCAGCTCATTCCGGACAATTCCTCAGTGATCCTCAACATCGGCACAACGACCGAGCAGGTCGCGATCGCGCTGCGTCGCCACCAGGGCATCATGGCGATCACCAACAATATCAACGTGGCCAATATCCTGCGCGACTCGCCCTCCGCCGAAGTCGTCATCGCCGGCGGCGTTGTCCGCCATTCCGATGGCGGCATCATGGGCGAGGCGACCGTTGATTTCATCAAGCAGTTCAAGGTCGACTTCGCTGTCATTGGTGCATCGGCCATTGACAAGGATGGCGTCATCCTCGACTTCGACTACCGCGAGGTAAAGGTCTCGCAAGCCATTATCAGCCATGCGCGTCAAACCATTCTGGTTGTTGACAGCCTGAAGTTCGAGCGGACTGCTCCTGTCCGGATTGCCGAAATTTCCGAAATAGACGTATTTGTAACGGACGCGCCTCCTCCCGCTGAGATCGCCGCCATCTGCGCTGCGCATGATGTGCGGCTCATCGTGGCCGAGCCGCCGGCGAAGGCGCAGGCCGCATGACCGGGAAGGTGTATGATCTGTTCGTCGTCGGCGGCGGTATCAATGGCTGCGGGATCGCCCGTGACGCCGTCGGCCGCGGCTATTCAGTGTTTCTGGCGGAGATGAACGATTTTGCATCCGGCACGTCGCGGGCTGCGACAAAGCTCATTCATGGCGGTCTGCGCTATCTCGAACACTATGAGTTCCGCCTGGTGCGGGAATCGCTGATGGAGCGGGAAGTGCTTTGGGCGAACGCGCCGCATATCATCTGGCCGCTGCGCTTTGTCCTTCCGCATCACAAGGGGTTGCGCCCGGCTTGGCTTCTGCGGGTCGGCCTGTTCATTTACGACCATCTGGGCGGGCGAAAGCTGCTGCCGCCCACCCGGACAATCGACATGACTACCCACGCCGCCGGCAAACCATTGAAGAGGCTGTTCTCCCGGGGCTTTGAATACTCGGATTGCTGGGTGGACGATGCCCGCATGGTGGTGCTGAATGCGCAGGATGCTGCCGCGCGCGGCGCAACTTTGCGCAGCCGCACCCGCGTCCAGTCGGCGCGGCGGGACGGCGGCAAATGGCGTGTCACCATTGTCGATTCCCTGACGGGCAAAAGCGAAGACATACAGGCGCGCATGCTGGTCAACGCGGCGGGTCCCTGGGTTGATGAAGTGATCGGCAAGGCGTTTGGCAGCAACAACGCCAACAATGTCCGCCTCGTTCAGGGCAGCCACATCATCGTGCCGAAAATCTTCGAGCACGACCGCTGCTATATTTTTCAGAACGCTGACAACCGGATCATTTTCGCCATCCCCTACGAGCGTGACTTCACACTGATCGGCACGACCGACCAGGACTATGAGGGCGACCCTGCCAAGGTCGAGATCTCCACGCAGGAGATCAGCTATCTCTGCAACGCGGCAAGCGAGTATTTCGCCAAGCCCATTGTGCCAGATCAGATTGTCTGGACCTATTCAGGCGTGCGGCCGCTCTTCAATGACGGCGCGTCGAAGGCGCAAGAGGCGACGCGCGACTATGTTCTGAAAGTGGAGGGCTCTGCTTCCGAGGGCGCGGTGCTCAACATTTTTGGCGGCAAGATCACCACCTACCGGCGGCTCGCGGAGCACGTCATGGAAAAGGTTGAGGGGGTTCTTGGAAAGAAATCGCCGGCGTGGACAAGGGTCGCCGCACTGCCCGGCGGAGACTTTGCTGCAACTGCCTTTGATGGCGAAGTTGCCAGGCTGCGAAAATCCTATACGTTCCTGGAGAAGCGGTTTGCGACACGCCTTGTGCGCCTCTACGGCACGCGCTCGCACGCCATCATGGGTGATGCGCGAAGCATGCAGGACCTTGGAAAGCAGTTCGGTCCGGAACTGACCGAGGCAGAAGTCAACTATCTGATGGCCAACGAATGGGCGCTTACCGCCGAGGATGTGCTATGGCGGCGGACCAAGGCCGGGCTCCTTACCAGCAAACGCGAAAGCGAGGCGCTTGATCAATTCATGTCCAATGCGCGAAAACAGGCCGCTTAGAGAGTTTCCAGCAAAGAGTTGAAAACAACGATAGCATTTCCAGGAAAAGCGGGACCCGGTTTTCCGTCTGGAAATGGCCAAAAACAAATAGCCGGAGCCCGTCTCTGGATTTGACCATTCGTATCCCGGGAGGGGATCATGCCGGATTTCATACTTGCCATCGATCAGGGGACCACTTCGTCGCGCGCCATTGTTTTTGACAAGAAACGCCAGATTGCCGGAAGCGCCCAGAAGGAATTCACCCAGTTCTATCCAGCTTCCGGATGGGTGGAGCACGATCCCGAGGAAATCTGGAAGAGCGTTTTGACGACCGTCAAAGGCGCGATGACCAAGGCCGGCATTGAGGCGTCCGCCATTGCCGCCATGGGCATTACCAACCAGCGCGAGACCGTGGTCGTATGGGACAAGGTCAGTGGCAAGCCAATCCACAACGCGATAGTCTGGCAGGACCGCCGCACATCAGCTCTTTGCGCCAAGTTGAGGAAACGGGGTCTCGAACCGCTGTTCACCAAAAAGACCGGATTGCTGCTTGATCCCTATTTCTCGGGAACCAAGTTGTCCTGGCTGCTGGACAAGATTCCCGGCGCGCGCAAGCGGGCGGAAAAAGGCGAGATCCTGTTTGGCACAATCGATTCCTTTCTGATCTGGCGTCTCACCGGCGGCAAGGTGCATGCCACTGACGCCACCAATGCCTCGCGCACACTGCTTTTCAATATCGCGAAGAACGAGTGGGACGCGGAACTAATGAAAATCCTGCGCATTCCCACCAACATGCTGCCTGAGGTGAAAGACTGCGCCGATGACTACGGCGTCTGCGAAAAGGCGCTGTTCGGGACGGAAATTCCGATCCGCGGTGTGGCGGGCGACCAGCATGCCGCGACCATTGGCCAGGCATGTTTTGAGCCCGGCATGATGAAGTCCACCTATGGCACCGGCTGTTTCGCCGTGCTCAACACCGGCGCTGACATGGTGCGCTCGCGCAATCGCCTGCTGACGACCATCGCCTACCGTCTGAACGGCAAAACCACCTACGCGCTGGAGGGTTCAATCTTCATTGCGGGTGCTGCCGTGCAATGGCTGCGTGACGGGCTGAAAATCATCAAGAGCGCCAATGAGACCGGCGCGCTCGCCGAAAGCGCCGATCCCTCGCAAGACGTCTATCTGGTTCCGGCCTTTGTCGGACTTGGCGCGCCGCATTGGGATGCGGAGGCGCGCGGCGCCATTTACGGCCTGACCCGGAACTCGGGACCCGCTGAACTTGCCCGCGCCGCGCTTGAATCCGTGGCTTACCAGACCAATGATCTTCTCAGCGCCATGAAGAAAGACTGGAAGGCCTCGGGCAAGGAAACCGTCCTCAGAGTGGACGGAGGCATGGTGGCCTCCGATTGGACCATGCAGCGTCTCGCCGACATTTTGAACGCGCCGGTTGACCGTCCGGCCATTCTTGAAACGACGGCGCTTGGGGCCGCATGGCTGGCCGCACATGCACAAGGCGTCTGGCCGGATGCTGAAGGTTTTTCGAAGTCATGGTCGCTCGACCGGCGCTTTACGCCCCGTCTCGATGCAGAAGCGCGCAAGAGAAAACTTTCCGGATGGTCCTCGGCGGTCAGGCGCACCCTCGCCAAGTGAGGTGCATCAACTTGGGCATGTGCGCGAAGGTTTTTTGGCTGTGTCGCTTTTTTGACAATCACCGTCGTTGCAGAACGATGCAATTCCCCGCTAAAACTGTTGGCTTGACAGGTGACACGCACGGGATAGTCTCGGCCTCAATAATCAAAACAATGCCCGGGGACTGGGTAACGGGAACTAAATTCTTTTCAATGGGAGCATCCAATCGATGAATGAGTTCGAACAAAAACTGAAGCTTGCCGAAAAGCTTGCCGCCAACGCGCAAGTATCTCGCCGTGACTTCATCCAACTTGCGGCACTGGCCGGCCTGACAATTCCGGCAGCCAACATGCTGTTCACCAAATCAGCCTACGCACAGGAGCCCAAGAAGGGCGGTGACTTCATCATCGGCATGGAAGGCGGCTCCGCATCTGATTCGCTTGACCCGCGCACCTATGCTGACTCCGTCATGATCGGCGCCTCGCTCGCCATCTGCAACGGCCTTGTCGAATTTGACGACAAGGGCAACCCGACTGGTGAGCTCTTGGAAAGCTGGGAAGCCAAGCCCGGTGCGGTGGAGTGGACTTTCAAGGTCCGTCAGGGCGTTAAATTCTCGAACGGAAAGGCTCTGGACGCCGACGATATTCTCTATTCGATCGGCATCCACCGCGGCGAAGACACCAAGTCTCCAGCCAAGGGCATTTTGGAGCAGATCAAGGAAATCAAAGCGGTATCGCCGTCCGAAATCTCCATCACCCTGTCTTCCGGCAATGCCGACTTCCCGGTCATTCTCGGTGACTATCACCTTGTTGTTGTGCCGAAGGACTTCACCGATTGGCAGAAACTCATCGGCACCGGCGCCTACACGCTGGAAAGCTTTGAGCCAGGCGTGCGTCTGGTGTTCAAGAACCGCGGCGACTACTGGAAGCCGGGGCGCGCCAATTTCGACACGGTTGAAATCCGCAACATTCAGGACGCCGCTGCACGTACGGCAGCGCTCCAGTCCGGCGAAGTTCACGCCGTCAACCGTCTCGACGCCCGCACCGTCGACCTCTTGATGAAGGATACCAATCTCAACATCGTTCGCACCAAGGGCACCGGCAACCGTTTCTGCTTCGTCATGCGCGTGACCGATGATCCGTTCACCAACAAGGATCTGCGTCTTGCCCTCAAATGGGGTATCGATCGTGAATCCATCATCAAGCAGGTCTATAACGGCTATGCGGTGCCGGGCAATGATCACACACTTGATGCATTGAACCCGTACTACAATACTGAAATGCCGCAGCGCGCTTATGATCCTGACAAATCGGCTTTCCACTTCAAGAAGGCTGGACTTGCCGCAGGCACGAAAGTCGAATTGCAAACCTCGGAAGGCGCTTGGGCAACTGCCGTCGATTGCGCGCAGATTTACCAGGAGTCACTCAAGAAAGCCGGCGTTGAGCTTACGGTCAACAAGGTCTCGGCAGACGGATACTGGGACAATGTCTGGCTCAAGGTTCCGTTCTGTGCGGTGTACTGGGGCCGGCGTCTTTCCGCCGATCAGACCTTCACTCAGGTCTATTCGTCAAGTTCGGACTGGAACGATTCGAACTGGAAGGTGCCGGAGTTTGACAAGCTTATCACCGAGGCGCGCATTGAGCTTGACGATGCCAAGCGCAAGACAATGTACAACACCGCGCAGGTGATGATCGCCGAAGATGGCGGCCAGATGTGCTTTGCCATCACCGACTATCTGGACGGTTACGCCAAGAACGTCATGGGCAATACACCGCACGCCCGTTACGACCTGAACGATAACCGCATGGCCGAAAAAGGCTGGTTCGCTTGAACCTCCGGAACCTGAAATAGTCCGAAAAAACTGGGGGCAAGTCTATGTTGAAATTTATTCTAATCAGGCTTGCCCTCGGACTGTTATCACTAGTTGCTGTCAGTCTTCTTATCTTTGCAGCGACAGAAATTTTGCCAGGCGACGTCGCCAGTGCCGTCCTTGGTCAAGGCGCCACACCGGAAACGCTGGCTGCGTATCGCCTTGAGCTCGGCCTGGATCGACCGGCGTATGTTCGATATTTCGAATGGTTCACGGGCGCCATACAGGGCGATTTCGGCGTGGCGATGACCAACAAGCGCGAAATCCTGCCGGAACTAATGAAAAAGTTCAAAAACACCTTGTTCCTCGCCGGTGTTGCCGCGCTGATTGCCGTGCCGATATCCGTTGGCCTGGGCATCATCGCCGCTATCAACGAAGGCAAGTGGCAGGACCGCTGGTCGAATATTGTGTCGCTCGCCACGATCTCAGTGCCTGAATTTTTCATCGCTTACTTGCTGATTTTGGTCTTCGCCGTGAAACTTCGCTGGTTCCCTTCTCTAGCCACCGTTTTTGACGGCATGGGCCTGGGGGAGAAGCTGTACAAAATCGCGCTGCCTGCCTTGACGCTGACCATGCTTGTGGCCGCGCACATGCTGCGCATGACCCGATCTTCGGTGCTTTCGATCATGTCTCAGCCCTATATTGAAATGGCATTCCTGAAAGGCATGCCGCGTTCGCGCGTGATCTTGAAGCATGCGCTGCCCAATGCGGCTGCTCCGATCATTTCGGTTATCGCGCTGAATCTGGCCTATCTCATCGTCGGCGTGGTCGTCATTGAAGTGGTGTTCGTTTACCCCGGCGTCGGCCAATATATGGTGGACGGCGTGACCAAGCGCGACTTGCCGGTTGTGCAGGCCTGCGGCCTGTTGTTTGCCGCGACGTTCATCATTCTCAACACTGTTGCAGACATCTTGGCCATCATTGCAAATCCGAGACTGCGCAAACCCACAAGGGCGGACTGAGATATGAAAATTCTTGGACACAAGCCAAACGCCACCGCATGGGTCGGTCTCATCATTGTTGGTTTTTTTGTTTTCCTGGCGATATTTGCGCCCTGGATTGCGCCCTACAGCCAGGCTGAGACTGTTGGAGCCACCTGGGCGCCGGCCTCGGCCACCTCATGGATGGGCACCGACCAAATCGGCCGGGATCTGATGTCACGCATTATCTACGGCGCCCGCATGACCATCGGCATTGCGCTTGCCACCACCATACTGTCGTTTCTCATTGGCACAACGCTTGGACTGCTTGCCTCGACCGGCGGCAATGTGATCGACCAGATACTCTCGCGCATTGTTGATGTGATGCTGTCGATTCCGCTGCTGGTGTTCGCCCTCATCATTTTGTCGATGTTCGGCTCCTCCATTCCGACCTTGATCATCACCATCGCCATTCTCGACTCCACCCGCGTCTTCCGACTTGCTCGCGCCGTGTCAATGAATATCGCCGTGCTTGAATATGTCGAAGCTGCCAAATTGCGCGGTGAGGGCCTTTGGTGGGTGATGACCAAAGAGGTGCTGCCAAACGTGCTGCCGCCGATGATTTCGGAATTTGGCCTGCGCTTCTGCTTCAACTTCCTGTTCGTGGCCGGCCTGTCTTTCCTTGGGCTTGGCATACAGCCGCCATTTGCCGACTGGGGCGGCATGGTGCGCGAAAACGGCAAGGCGATTTCCTTTGGTCTGGTTGCCCCGCTTTATCCTGCAGCGATGATCGCCCTGATGACCATTGGCGTGAACCTGATCGTAGACTGGGTCCTTTCAATCAATGCGCGGCCTTCCGGCGCTTCGGCGGAGATGTAAAATGGCTGTCGAGCAAGTTCTCAAAATCCGCGATTTGCGCATTGAATCCATCAGCGGCCTTTGCCTGGTCAACAACATCTCGCTTGAACTGAAGCGCGGTGAAGTGCTCGGCCTGATCGGTGAAAGCGGCGCCGGCAAATCAACCATCGGCATCGGCGCGATGGCCTACACCCGCGCGGGCTGCCGCATCACCGGCGGCACCGTTGAGATCGACGGCGTGTCAATCCGCGATCTGTCATCGGAAGGCCGGCGCGAACAGCGCGGCCAGCATATTGCCTATATCGCCCAAAGCGCCGCGGCGTCATTCAACCCGTTTCATACGCTGCTTGATCAAGTTTGCGAAATGCCAATCCAGCACGGATTGATGAAACCGGCGGAAGCAAAAGAGTGGGCGATCGAGCTGTTCAAGGCGCTTGATCTGCCCAATCCGGAGACCATCGGTAACCGCTACCCGCACGAAGTTTCGGGTGGTCAATTACAGCGCGCGATGACAGCGATGGCTATGTCCTGCCGTCCCGACATCATGGTGTTCGACGAGCCGACGACTGCGCTCGACGTGACGACGCAAATCGAAGTTCTCGCGCTGATCAAGAAAGTCATCAAGGACTATAATCTGGCCGCGCTCTACATTACCCATGATCTGGCCGTGGTCGCACAGGTATCCGACCGCATCATGGTGCTGCGCGGCGGCAATTTGATAGAACTTGGCGAAACCTCGCAGATATTGTCCGCGCCGAAGGATCCATACACCCGCGCGCTCGTCAGTGAACGCAAGCAAGCCGACCATCTGTCCGCCGAACTCGACAAGCCTCGCGGCGAAATCATCCTTGATATCAAGAATGCGCTCGGCGAATACGGCGACTTCAAAGCTGTCAACGATGTGACGCTCAATGTTGCCAAGGGTGAGACCGTTGCAGTTGTGGGCGAATCGGGCTCGGGCAAAAGCTCGCTGGCGCGCCTGATCGTCGGCCTGTTGCCGCGCAAATCCGGTTCGGTGAAATTCCGCGGAACCGAACTTTCCGTTGCCCTTAAAGACCGCAGCAAAGATGATTTGCGGCAGATACAATTTATCTATCAGCTGCCGGATGTGGCGCTCAACCCGCGCCAGACCATTGGCGAAATTATCGGGCGTCCGGTGGCTTTCTACTACAATAAGTCTCCTGCCGAGGTGAAAGCGCGCGTGGCTGAGCTTCTGCGGCAAGTGGGCCTGCCGGAAGACTATGCCGGCCGACTTTCTACACAGCTTTCAGGCGGCCAAAAGCAACGTATTTGTATTGCCCGCGCCTTGGCGGCCGATCCTGATCTCATCATTTGCGATGAGCCGACCTCGGCGCTTGACCAGCTGGTTGCGGATGAAATCCTGAAGCTTCTGAAGAGGCTGCAAGATGATCTTGGCGTCGCCTATTTGTTCATCACCCATGACTTGGGCATTGTGCGCCGCATCGCGCACCGAACGGCTGTGATGCTCAAGGGCAAGCTGGTGGATGAAGGCCCGACCACCAAAATCTTCGCGCCCCCTTTCCATCCCTATACCGAAAACCTTTTGGCATCTGTTCCCGAAATGCGGACAGACTGGCTGGAAAGCGTATTGAAAAAGCGCGGTGGTTCCAAGCGGGAGCGGGAAAAGGCGGCGTCCGCCGGCAGATGAGTTAATGGGTTACCGCCCGTCAAAAAGACGCTTGACGTGCACCGGCCATTTGCGCGGCAGGATGGCCACAAGATCGTAGCGCACGCTCAGCCGCGCAAAATCGCGTTGCCTGGCGAGCCAGATGTCACCCGCCGCCTCAATTCGCCGCATTGTTGTTCGGTCGACTGCATCCATTGCCTCACCGACGCTATTGCGCGCCTTCACTTCCACCATGGCGACCACATCACGCTTTCTGGCAATAATGTCGACCTCGCCGATCTTCGTCTTGTAGCGCCGGGCAACAATCCGGTACCCCTTGAGCATGAGCCAAATCACCGCAATGGTCTCTCCCTTGTGTCCCTTTCTTTCCGCGCTGCGGCGGGTTGAAGGGTCACGCGCCATTGTTTTTCATGCTCAAAATGCGTTGATAGAGTTCACTCTTTGAAACGCCGGTCAGTCGCGAGGCTTCTGCGGCAGCCTTGGAGGCGGGCATTTGACGCGTGAGCGAAACAAGCAGGAGATCAACATCGGCAAGTTTGGCCTCCGCCTCTTTCGGAGGCTCAACCACGAGGACGATCTCGCCTCTCACTTGGGCATCTGCCGGGTACCGCGCCGCAAGTTCAACTGACGGCAGCACCACCACTTCCTCAAATGTCTTGGTCAGTTCGCGGCAAACCGCAACGACCCGCGCACCGCCAAATACCGTGACCATGTCAGCCAGTGTCTCGCTCAGCCGGTGCGGCGCCTCGTAGAAAACCAGCGTCGCATCAAGACTTGCAAGGCTCGCCAGCCGCGCCTTGCGCTGGCCGGACTTGGCCGGGAGAAATCCCTCAAAGAAAAAGCGTGCGGCGGGAAGACCGGCGGCCGTAAGCGCTGCAAGCACTGCGGAGGCGCCGGGAATGGGAACGATGCGAATGCCCGCTGCCCTCGCCTCGGCACTGAGCTGTTCGCCGGGATCCGACACCAGTGGCGTGCCGGCATCCGTGATGAGCGCGACAGATTTGCCTTGCTTGATTGCATCGATCAACCTTGGCCCGGCCTTGGCCTGATTGTGGTCGTGATAGGACAATGTCTTCGTTCGGATGCCGTACCGGTTCAGCAGGACACGTGAGGTTCGCGTGTCCTCGCAAGCCACAACATCCACTGCGGCGAGCGTTTCAAGCGCGCGAAGCGTAACGTCGCCAAGATTGCCGATGGGCGTTGCCACCAGATAGAGCGCGGGTTCCAACGGACGCGCAGTGACCGTGTTGCCGGCGAGCAAGTAAGTTCCGCCCTGTTTCTCGCCCTCCCTGTTCATTCTAGCGCCTTTCGCTGTGCGGAAATCATGCGCTACCGCAGCAGTTCCACAAGCACTGCGTCAAGTACAATCATTCCTTTTGGCGTCGCCCGCAGCCGCGCATTGCCAATGAACTCAACCAGACCCTCGTGCTGCAACACCATCAGCCGGCTGGCGTCAAAGACCCGGCCCGCCATCTTCTCATAGCGCGCAACGTCTATGCCTTCATTTAACCTCAAGCCCATCATCAGCATTTCGTCCGCCTGCTGGTCAAGCGTCAGCCGCTCTTCCTCGACAATGCCATGACCGGCCGCTTCAACCTTGGTGAGCCAGGCCTCCGGCAATTTCTCGGTCATCGTCACTGAACGGGTTTGACCTTCAACAAATCTGCCATGCGCGCCGGGGCCGATCCCGGCATATTCGCCATAGCGCCAGTAAACGAGATTATGGCGGCTCTCAGCTCCCGGGGCCGCGTGGTTGGATACTTCATAGGCGGGAAGGCCGCGCGCTGCCGTTAGCTCCTGTGTCAGTTCATAAAGCTCCGCCGCGTGTCCGGGGTCGGGCATCGCCAACTTTCCGGCGCTTTGCAACGCCGCGAAGGGAGTGCCTTGTTCGATGGTGAGCTGGTACATTGACAGATGGTCGGCTGCAAAGCCGATGGCTTTGTTCAGTTCCTCTTCCCATGCCGCCAATGTCTGGCCGGGCCGCGCGTAAATCAGGTCAAAGGAAAGCCGGGGAAAAATGTCCCGGGCAAGGCCGATTGCCGTGAGTGCTTCATCAACATTGTGCAGGCGGCCAAGGAATTTCAAATCCCGGTCATTCAACGCCTGTACGCCGAGCGAAACACGGTTGACGCCTGCTGCGCGGTAGCCGCGAAAGCGGTCCGCCTCGACACTGGACGGATTGGCCTCCAGCGTGATCTCGATATTGTCCGGCGCCTGCCAGAATGCCGACACGCTGTCGATGAGCGCGCCAACCGTTTGCGGCGTCATCAGGCTCGGCGTTCCGCCACCCATGAATATGCTCTTGACGGTCTTCGGGCCGGTGCGCTCGCGCATCGCCTGCATTTCGCGATGAAAGGCTTTGGCAAACCGGTCCTGATCAACAGCATGATGGCGCACATGCGAGTTGAAGTCGCAATACGGGCACTTTGCCGCGCAGAAAGGCCAATGCAGATAGACGCCGAAGCCCGCAGACCCATCGTCGGGCGCAATCATTTTGTGCCCAGCACTTCCCGCGCAAACAGCTGAAAGGCGCGGGCGCGGTGCGATGTCGCCGTTTCCATGCCGGGCCTCCAGCCATGTTTTTCTTGCGCGCTCATTTCGCCAAATGTGCGGGCATGACCGTCCGGCTGGAATATCGGATCATAGCCGAACCCGTCGCTCCCGCGCGGTGGCCAGACCAGGGTTCCCGGTGCCTCGCCGCGAAAGTACTGCGCGGTGCCGTCCGGCGCGCAAAGGCAGAGCACGGCGACGAACCTCGCCTTCCTGTCGGCGGGACGTGATGCGCCGCGCGCTTGAAGCGCATCCTCGACCTTGGCCATGGCCATTTGCCAATTGCGCGATCCATCCGGCTGGATGGCCCAATCAGCTGTGTAAACGCCGGGTGCGCCGTCCAGCGCATCCACGCAAAGGCCTGAATCGTCGGACAGCGCCGTCATTCCCGTGGCTTTTGCCGCAGCCATCGCCTTGATCAGCGCGTTCTCCTCGAATGTCGCTCCGGTTTCCTCCGGTTCAGGCAGACCCAATTCGCCCGCCGAGTTCACGTCAATGGAAAACGGGACCAAGAGGTCGCGGAA
>JANNRN010000080.1:0-8068 GCA_031401375.1 Phyllobacteriaceae bacterium
AAGCCAGGCACAATTGGCATCCGGCCGACTTTCGCCGACATTGGCGAGAGCATCGCCGATCATCTGGGAATTGCACCCGGACAACATGGAAGCAGTTTCCTGAACCATGCCTGAATTGCCCGAGGTCGAAACTGTCCGGCAGGGCCTCAGGCCCGCAATGGAGGGCAACCGCATTGGCAGCGTCGAACAACGGCGGCCTGACTTGAGGTTTCCGTTTCCACCACATTTTGTCGAGCGGCTCGAAGGCCGGATGATCGCGGACATTTCCCGCAGAGCGAAATACCTCCTGTTTCATCTGGATGATCAAAGCACGCTTCTCGCGCATCTTGGGATGAGTGGTTCATTCCGGGTTGAATCCGCGCGCGGCAAGGCGAGGCCCGGCGCTTTTCATCACGAGCGCGGCAAGCTCGCGGCACATGATCACGTAGTTTTCGAAATGACCGCGCCTGATGGCGCCGTCAACCGGATCACATATAATGATCCGCGGCGATTTGGCTTCATGGACATCGTCGAAGCCGGCGGGCGGGCCTCCAATCGCTTTCTCAGGGATCTCGGTGTGGAGCCAACCGGAAACTCCCTCTCGGGCCAGCTGCTGTCGGGGCTTTTCTCCGGCCGCGCCGCACCGCTCAAGAGTTGTCTTCTCGACCAGCGCATGATTGCGGGCCTTGGCAATATCTATGTCTGCGAGGCGCTGTGGCGCTCCAGGCTGTCGCCCGTACGGCCGGCGGGATCAATCAGCGGCACGCCCGAGGCAGGTGTTCTTGCGGCCAGCATTCGTCAGGTCATCGCAGACGCGATCAAGGCCGGCGGGTCATCCCTGCGCGATTACGTTCAAACCGATGGGTCCCTCGGCTATTTCCAGCACTCTTTTTCGGTCTATGGCCGGGAGGGCGAACCATGCATAAGGCATGGATGCCGCGGGACAATCAGCCGGATCATCCAAAGCGGCCGGTCGACATTCCTGTGCGCATCATGTCAGAGCTAGCACGACGGTTGCGTTGGCCAGGATGAAAGCACCTTGGATGAGGGTTTACGTGGGCAGGCCCAGACCCTCGCTGGTCCAGTCGCCAGCAATGCCCCGGAAGGCAACTGCTGCAGCAATGTCGGGCAACAGCGTCGCCACTGTTCGTTCCGGCAACGGGTGTGCTGATGAACCCAATTTCGAATGTACTTGAGGTGTTCCGACCAGTCTTCCCAGGGCGCTGCCGCCCAATGCTTCACTTTCTCCACACGCATCTCACTTCCTACAAAAGGAGCAACGTCTGAAACATTGAAGCGAAACTGGGCAGGCGGTGGCAGTTCAATCAGGCTCTTCTTGTGTCGGGAAAAATCCAACATCACCGCATCTATTTCTTTTGGCTGCACGGAGTGCAAGAGCTGCACAGAGAGCCGCGCAAGATGCGAGCCGACGGATTGAACGCAGCGGCGGTCATTAGGATGCCCGGGTCAAGCCCGAGCATGACGAAGCGTTGGGGACGGTCTTGGAGTAAGCTCGCCAGCATGGGCACACCGACAACCTCGTCTTGATCGCCTTCGATCAGCGCAAACCCTCGCGATTATCGTCATCCCCGGGCTTGACCCGAGGACCCATTCTGTAACGCCGATGTTTTTCTGCGCTGCGTGGCTGATGACTCATGAGACTCACGGCATGGATGCCCGGGCCAAGCCCGGGCATGACGAAGCGTTGGGGATGTCTTGGAGTGAACTCGCCAGCATCGGCTCCATCGATTCCGAAAAGGCTTGTGCCGCACTCCTCCGACCCATGGCCTGAATTCGCCTCCTTTCCTGAATGACGCACGCTCGTTAGTGGCGTATGTTGAGCAGAGGGGCGTTGAGGGAATGCGAGGAAGTTTTTTATGTTCAGGATGACCCACAACCTTCCAGCGATGGCAGTTGCCGCTTTCGCGTTCATGTTTTTGGCGCCGATGGCTCAGGCGCAATCGAGTGATCTTGGTTGCTCATTGAGCAAGATTGCCGGGGTGCCTGGACAGGTCATTCGCTGTCGGAAAGGTGTGACCATCACCGTTGAGGCCGGCGCCCGCTTCAGGTTGTTGGATCGCGACAATGACGGAAACGCAGACTCGGTCGCCCTGCGGCACAAAGCCCTGCTTGTCGATGAAACCACCAGTGCCGCCGGATTTCAGATCGTCACGCCGCAAGCCATCGTCGCCGTGCGCGGCACGAAATGGGCAGTGGACGTCCAGAAAAACAAAACGTCCGTGCTTGTGATCAACGGACGCGTTGCTGTGCGCAGGCCGGCGGCCAAGGACAGCGTGTTGCTTGGGCCGGGCGAAGGTGTCGACGTGGAGGTGGTGAAAGGCCCCCTGACGGTTCGCCGTTGGCCGGCAGCGCGCGTTTCCGCGCTGCTAGCGCGCTTTGGTCAGTGACTTTAGTCAGCAGCAAGGCATGACAGCCCGGGCGCTCCAGATATTCCTCGCGCTTTCTCTGGCATGCCTTTGGGGGGCAAGCCTGGGCGTTGCACACTGGCGTGGCGACATGTGGTTTCTCGGGCGTGTCGAAGCGACCGCGCTTGATCTGCGCACGCTCATCCGCGGAAGCAAAGAAGCACCCGATGTGGTCACCATTATCGCAATCGACGATGAAACGGTGCGGCAGACCGGCGGCTATCCCATTCCCCGCGCTGCTCTCGCGAAGATTATCGACGCCGTCGCCAGCTTCAAACCCAAGGCAATCGCGGTCGACATACTGCTTGTCGATCCGGGGCCGGAAGCCGACGATTTGGCATTGGCGCAGTCGCTGAGCAGAACCGGCACAATCATTGCGGCCGCCGCTGTCTATCCGCAGGGCAAGCAGTGGGTTGCAGCCAAAGGCGGTGACCCGCTCGCCGGGGTGCCGGACGCCGAGCGAATCCTCTTGCCGCTCAAGAGATTTACAGATTCCACCAAGCTCGGCGTGGTCAATGTCGTTACGGACAGCTCGGGAACGCCACGCTTCTTCCCGATGCTGTTCAGGACCGGTGACCAAATCCATGCATCGCTCGTGCTGCAGGCGGCTTCCGTGGCGAGCGGAGAGGACCCCGGCATCGAGCCGGATCGTATTTTGGTGGGAGGGCGCTCCATCCCCACAGACATCGGTCATGTTCTGCCCATCAACTATTTTGGCCCGCGCGGCACGATAGAAACGCTCAGCGCCGCCACCGTGCTGAATGGGCAACTGACACGCGAAAGCGTTCATAATCGCGTTGTCGTTATTGGCGCCACGGTGACCGGCGGCGGCGATGTCTTCCACACACCGTTCGACCCGGTGCTTCCCGGTGTAGAAGTGATCGCAACGGCAATCACCCATTTGATGACCGGCGACGGGCTGGTGCGGGACAAATGGACACGTCTGGCCGATATCGGCGTTGCGGTGGTGTTGCCGATGATTTTTGTGGGGCTGTTGGCATGGCGGCGCAGCGCCGTCGGTTTTGCAATGATCGTTTGCGCAGCTTTGGTTTGGCTCGCAATCAACATGGCCGCATTTTCCCACGGCATTTGGTTGAGCGCGGCGTTGCCGATCGCAGCGGCAGCGCCACCGGCCATTTTGTTCGGGTCAGCGCAAATATGGCTCAGCCGGCGGCGGGTGCAACATTTCGCCAGACAAAGTGAGTTGCTGCAGCGGTTCCATGCACCGGCACTGGCAAAATGGCTGGTCCTGCATCCTGACTTCCTCGCAGAGCCTGTCCGCCAGGACGCTGCGATTGTGTTCATTGATCTGTCCGGCTTCACCGGCCTCAGCGAAAAACTGGGACCGGATGCCGTTCGTGAGTTGTTGGTGGCATTTTACGGCCTGGTGGAAGAAGAGGTGAGCGCTCACAACGGAATGATCATGAGCTTTACCGGCGACGGCGCGATGATCATGTTCGGCCTGCCGATACCCACGACCGGCGATGCATCCAACGCCGCGCAGTGCTGCGTGCGCCTTTCCAACCGCACCCGCAGCTGGCTCGCCGCGCTGCCGGCATTGATTGCGCCGCGGATCGGCTTCAAGATCGGCGCTCATTTTGGCGTGATCGTCGCATCGAGGCTTGGCGGCGGAAGCCACCAGGAGATTACGGCCACCGGCGACACCGTCAATTTGGCGAACCGCCTCATGGAAGTCGCCGCCGGCCATGGCGCGGAGGTCGCGCTTAGCGACGAGATGCTGCAGAAAATCGGTCACGACAGCGAATTGTTCAAATCGGGCGCCTTAAGAGGGCCTGTGGCAACCCAAATTCGGGGACGCTCAGGGCCGGTTGCAGTCTGGCTATGGCAAGATTCCCAGACCCGTTAGAGCCCTTTCGGCATCGACTGCGGAGGTCGGCGCGCTGGCCCGATCTTGTGGTGCGCTTTGGCTATGCGCCGCCTATGCCCTATTCGCTGCGCCGTCCCCTGCGCGATGTCATCGCGCGGGCGTAACGAGAGCGAAATGAAGTTGGACGGAAGCAGTTTTGGCGAGCACATATCCGGCCGCGCCTGCGGCGAAACCGGCACCGGCCACAGAACGGCCAGGGTCAAGCATCCATGGAGCCTGATGGGTCAAGAAAAGGTCCGGCGGCCCTTTTCCCCGAGCGGTTATGGACGCTGTCCGCATGATGTGCGAAATTGCTTTGGTGCGGCTGCGCCTGTAACGATGCTTTCTGGCGATTGGCAGCGAAAGATCTTCCTCATGAAAAACGAACCGGAAGAAACTCTCGACCCTGATGACTGGTCCGCGGCGCGGGCGCTTGCGCACAAGATTGTCGATGACGCCGTCGTCCATTTGAGCAGCGTGCGCGACAGGCCTGTCTGGCAGGAAATGCCTGAGGCAGTTCGAGCGGCCTATCTGACGCCGCTGCCGGAACAGGCGGCGCCGCTTGAAGATGTCTACCGCGAGATGAGCGAGAACCTGATGCCCTACCCGATGGGCAATATTCATCCCCGGTTCTGGGGCTGGTATATGGGGGCGAGCAATTTCACCGGAGCCCTGGGTGATTTCATCGCGGCCATTGACGGCTCGAACCTTGGCGGCGGCAATACGGCTGCGGCGCAACTGGACCGGCAGGTCGTCAATTGGCTGAAAGCCATGATGGACTTTCCCACGACCGCCAGCGGAACCCTGACCAGCGGCGGCTCGATGGCCAACATGGTCGGGCTGACCGTCGCCCGCAACACCATGGCCGGCGTTGATGTGCGGGTCGAGGGGGTGACTTCCCTGCCGCAGCCATTGCGCTATTATGCGTCCGATCAGGCGCATAGCTGCCACCAGAAAGCGATGGAAACCCTTGGGCTCGGCAGCCGGGCCTTGCGCCATATTGCCTCCGATGCGGCTTTTCGCATGGATATCGTCGCTCTTGAGCACGCCATTGCCGAGGATCGCGCCGCAGGGCTGCGTCCGGTCTGCGTCATTGCCACAGCTGGCACAACGAATACCGGAGCCATCGATGATATGCGGGCCATCGCGGATGTCTGCCGGCGGGAAGGTCTTTGGTTCCACGTCGATGGCTGCATCGGCGCGCTGATCAAGATCGCGCCTGTCAACCGGCAAATGGTGGATGGGATCGAGACCGCCGATTCCATCGCCCTTGATCCGCACAAATGGCTGCATGCCCCGTTCGAGGCGGGTTGCGCCCTGGTGCGCGACGCCAGGAAACACTACGGGGCATTCTCGCTGCATCCCGAATATCTTGAGGAAAAGCCGCGCGGCGTCGCGGCGGGGGAATATCTGTTCGACTATGGATTTGAACTGTCACGCGGGTTCAAGGCGCTGAAAATCTGGATGTCGCTGAAAGAACAGGGAGTCGCCAAGTTCGGCCGGCTCATTGACCAGAATATCGCGCAAGGCGCGTATCTGACCGAGTTAGTCGCGGCTGACCCAATGTTGGAGCTGATGGCGCCCACGGCCATCAACATCGTCTGTTTTCGCTATCGAGGCGACGGCGGCAGCGAAGAGGCGCTGAAGGCGCTCAACACCGAACTCATGCTGCGCCTGCAGGAGGCCGGCACGGCGGTGCCGACGGATACGATTGTGCATGGCCGCCATTGCCTGCGGGTGGCGATCAACAACCATCGCACCCGGCGCGAGGATCTGCAGCTCCTGATCAGTGAAACCGTGAAGCTGGGACGCGCGTTGGAGCGCGAGCGCGCCAATGCGCTGTGACGGCATGGGTCCGATTGTGCGGCTGGTTCCATTCCGGCAAATGATGCTCTAATGTTGACGCTTCAAGAGCAAACGAAGCCGGGAGACAGAAATGAAGAATGCCGAGATTTCAGCGCGCAAGGGCGAAGCGATTTCGCGCGGCGTCGGCGTGATGACGCAGATTTATGCCGACAAGGCTGAAAACGCTGAAATCTGGGACGTCGAAGGCCGCCGCTACATCGACTTTGCGGCAGGCATTGCGGTGGTCAATACCGGGCATCGCCATCCCAAGGTGATCGAGGCGGTGAAAGCCCAACTCGACCGCTTCACCCATACCTGTCATCAGGTCATCCCTTACGAGAACTACGTGCGTCTGGCAGAGCGGCTGAATGATCTGGTTCCCGGCAATTTTGCCAAGAAGACCATTTTCGTGACGACCGGCGCGGAGGCCGTGGAGAATGCCGTCAAGATTGCGCGCGCTGCCACCAACCGTTCGGCGATCATCGCGTTTTCGGGCGCGTTCCATGGCCGCACCTTCATGGGCATGGCGCTGACCGGCAAGGTCGTGCCGTACAAGGCCGGTTTTGGCCCGATGATGGGCGACGTCTATCATGCCCCCTTCCCGGTCGAATTACACGGGACCAGCGTTGAGGATTCGCTTGGCGTCTTGGACAAACTGTTCAAGGCCGATGTCGATCCGGCGCGCGTTGCGGCCATTATCGTCGAGCCGGTGCAGGGCGAAGGCGGTTTCTATGAAGTGCCGCGCGCTTTCATGGTTGCCTTGCGCGAAATTTGCGACAAACACGGCATCATTCTGATCGCCGACGAAGTGCAGACCGGATTTGCGCGCACCGGCAAGATGTTTGCCATGGAGCACTATTCGGTGGCTGCGGACATTACGACCATGGCCAAGGGGCTGGCGGGCGGCTTTCCACTCGCCGCCGTCACTGGCCGCGCCGAGATCATGGATGCGCCGGGGCCCGGCGGGCTTGGAGGCACCTATGGCGGCAATCCGATCGGCATCGCGGCGGCCAATGCGGTTCTGGATGTGATCGACGAAGAGAAACTGTGCGAGCGCGCCGAACAACTCGGCGCAAGGCTGCGTCAGCGGCTTGAGTCTCTGCGCGGCGATGTGCCGGAGATCGTCGACATTCGCGGGCCGGGTTTCATGAAGGCAATCGAATTCAACCTGCCGGGCAAACATGCTCCCAACCCAGACTTTGCCAATGCAGTGCGTCTGAAGGCTTTGGAAAAGGGCGTGATCCTGCTGACTTGCGGCGTTTATGGCAATGTCATTCGCTTTCTTGCTCCGATCACCATTCAGGATGAGGTTTTCACGGAAGCGCTTGAGGTTGTCGAGGCCTCCATACGCGAATGCTCGCGGGCAGCCGCAGCGAAGGCAGCGGCATAGCGCCTGAGAGCTGACAGGGTATTGTGCGCTCGTTGACTTGACTGGATACATTGAATACATTGAATGCGTGTATTCAATGTTGAGACAAGATCATGGCCACCTCCGTCCGGCTTGACCCGGAAACTGAAAAACGTCTGGATATGCTGGCCGCTCGAACCGGGCGCAGTAAGGCGTACTATCTGCGCGAGTTGATTGAGCGCGGGATGGAAGACATTGAGGACTATTACCTTGGATCCGAGGTGTTGGAGCGGATTCGCAAAGGGGAAGAAAAGGTATTCACCCTGAGCGAAGTGGAGCGAGAGCTTGGCTTGGAGGATTGACGTTTCCGCGTCCGCAAAGAAACGGCTTTCCAAATTGAGCCGCACTGACGCGAAGCGCATAACAGCTTTTCTGCGAGAACGCTTGGCGATGTCTGACAACCCTCGCTCAACAGGACACGGCCTTGCCGGACCGCTCAGCGGCCTTTGGCGCTATCGGGTTGGCGACTACAGAATTATCTGCGACATTCAGGACCACAAGCTGGTGGTGCTCGTCGTCGAGATCGGTCACCGTAGTGAAGTG
>JANNRN010000081.1:0-3461 GCA_031401375.1 Phyllobacteriaceae bacterium
ACCTTTGCTTTCTCAATGGCATTGCTTGCGGCGCCAATCTACCTTCGAAGCAGTCAGTTTGATCATCCGTGGCTATGGTGGGTTGGTCTTTCTACTGTCGATCCGGCCAGCAGTGACTACGTGCCGGTCATGCCTTGGACGGGGATGATTCTCCTTGGCATTGTCATTGCGAAAACAGGTCATCGGCTGGGCTGGTTCGACACGCTCTCAAAGTTAGGTCCCTACGACAAAGGTCCCGGCCATTGGCTTGGCGTCGCCGGTCGCCATGGCCTTCTATTCTACCTGGTCCACCAGCCAATCCTGATTTTCGCTGTCTATGCCTTTTCATTGGGTTTTCCGCCGTCCGTCGATCAAACCGCAAACTTTCAGGGTGCATGTGTGACCAACTGCATGATCTCGCGTGACGAACCTTTTTGTCAAACCTTTTGCTCATGTGTTCAGGCAAGTCTTGAGGAGAAGGGCAAACTCGATGATCTTGTTGCCGGAAAACTCGACCCGCAATCCGACCCGGTTGTGCTAAGCTCGGCGGGACAGTGCACATTGGAGGCGCAAGAGAATGGCAAGTGAGTACAAGGATACGCCAAACAGACTGCCTTGGCCGCCGCTGATCTATGCGGGGGCCATTCTTCTGGGCGTGATTTGCGCCTATGCACTGCCAAATCCCTGGCCGGCGTCACCTGCCTCGGATTTTCTTTTTGCCGTCGGGGTTCTTGCAATTGCGGTTGCTCTTTTCATCGATATCCAGGCGATGCGCGCCATGACCAAGACAAAAACCACCATCATGCCCAACAAAGGCGCCGATCACCTCGTCACAACCGGTCCCTTCTCGGTTTCGCGAAATCCGATTTATTTCGCCAATACGATGATTACAGCAGGACTTGGTTTGGCCTTTGGCATTATCTGGTTTCTCCCGCTCGCGTTCGCCGCCGCTGCGCTAACGCAACGACTGGCGATTGTTCGTGAGGAGGCGCATCTTGACGCGCGGTTTGGAAAAACCTGGCGGGACTATGCCAAGAAAGTGCGCAGATGGATTTGACGAGCATTTCCAGGAAAAGTGGGCACCGGTTTTCCGTCCGGAAATGCGCCAAAACAAATAGCTGGAGGCGGTCATTCATTCAAAGAATCGATGAACGCATCCACGAGCTCAGGTGGTGACACCAAGTTCGGCCATGCGCTCGATGCAGGCCTCATCGACCGCATCAAGTTCCGCCAGGGTTTCCTCGAGATCCTTGCGCTTTTGCCGTAACTCAGCACGCTTCTCCTCAACGCGCTTCATCAGCAATTTCAGCTGTCCAGCCTCCCCGGGAGGCTCCTTGTACATCTGGATGATCTCGCGGATCTCGGCAATCGAGAATCCGAGGCGCTTGCCGCGCAGGATTTGCTTGAGAAGTTGCCGGTCGGCGGGTCTGAATAATCGCGTTCGGCCACGCCGGACGGGATTGATCAACCCCTCATCCTCGTAAAACCGAATTGTGCGGGTGGAAACGCCGAACTCCCGGGTAAGGTCCGTAATCGAATAATATTCCCGCATGCCCACAAGATTCCCTGCTTCTTATTATTGCCCCTGTTGAACAATAACTTACGTGCAAGTCAATGACCGGTTCTACGGTGCATCGTTTACCACAGGGCAAACCACCATGTCGCAATGCCCAGAAACGCCAAAAAGCCAATTACGTCGGTAACCATGGTGACGAACACGCTGGACGCAAGCGCAGGGTCCGCGCCTGCCCGGTCAAGCAGGAGCGGAATCAGGATGCCGGCAAGCGCGGCGCAGAAGAGATTGATCATCATCGCCGCGCCAATAACCAGGCCAAGGTCTCTTTGGCCGAACCAGACGGCGGCGATCGAACCGACCAGCAACGCAAAAATAGCCCCGTTGGCAAGCCCAATCAGGGCCTCGCGCCGGATAACGCGGGCGGAATTATAAATGTCGAGATCACGGGTGGCGAGCGCTCGAACCGTCACGGTCATCGTCTGGGTGCCCGCATTGCCCCCCATGGAGGCAACAATGGGCATGAGCACGGCCAGCGCCACCATTTTCTCGATGGAGCCGTCAAACAGACCGATCAGCGATGACGAGATGAGCGCTGTGCCGGTATTGACGAAGAGCCAGGGCCAACGCGATTTGGCGGTTTCGATGAACCGGTCCGATATTTCTTCGTCGCCTACGCCCGCAAGAAGCTTCAGATCCTCTTCGGCCTCTTCCTGGATCACGTCGACAATATCGTCAATCGTCAACACGCCAACCAGCCGCTCGCTTTCATCGACAACAGCCGCCGACAGAAGATTGTATTGCTGGAACAGTTGCGCTGCTTCTTCCTGGTCCATGGTCGCGGGAATGGCATGGCGCGTCTCATGCATGATGTCGGCGATCCGGACGCTGCGCTTGGTCCGCAGCAGCCGGTCGAGATCGACGGCCCCTGTCAGCTTGAATGACGGATCAACCACATGAATCTGCGAGAAACGATCCGGCAGATCACTGTCATCGCGCATGTGGTCGATTGTCTGGCCGACGGTCCAGTAGGCGGGAACCGCGACAAATTCCGTCTGCATCCGCCGGCCGGCGGTATCCTCCGGATAATCCAGAGCACGGCGCAATCGGGTCCGCTCGGTAAACGGAAGCTGCGAAAGGATGGCTTCCTGCTCGGCTTCATCGAGATCTTCGAGAATGTAAACCGCATCGTCCGAATCAAGGTCCTCGATGGCGTCCGCCAGCTGGTCGCTGGCCAGGTTCTCAACGATCTCCATGCGGATCGCTTCATCAACCTCGGTGAGCGCCGAAAAATCGAACTCCTTGCCCAGGAGCTGCACCAATGCATTGCGTTGCTCGGGTTGCAGCGCCTCAAGGAGATCGGCAAGCTCTGTTTCATGCAATCCCGAAACATCGCTTTTCAGCGTCAGCGTATCCCGGTCGGCAATTGCCGCTCCGATGTGCGCGAGATATCTCGCCTGAACCGTGTTGTTTTCGTCGTAAATGCTTTGATCGGATGTTTCTTCGTTCGCAGCCGGGGTGTTTTCGCCGTTAGCCATGCTGCACCCCTTTGCCGATCCAAAGCCGTTTTCAGGGTTGAAGCATCAGACGGTTGCCTATTGCAAGACAAAAGCCAAGGGCTCCCGCAAGCGGGCAGCATCAAAAGCCTTCAGCAGCGTGCAAGGAGGATTTTTCCGGTTCGGAATGGTGCGGTCGAGAAGACTCGAACTTCCACGAGTTGCCCCACAGCGACCTCAACGCTGCGCGTCTACCAATTCCGCCACGACCGCACGCACCGGATACCGGCAAGACCGGCTGGGCGCATGTAGCAAATCAGATTCGGCGAAACAAGCAGAATAACGCGCCTCGCCGCGTTCAAGCACTGTGTATGAAATCTAGACGGACAAGCGCTGGCGGTTCATAAGTCAAATCATGGTCGCAAACGTCACCTCAAGCCCCAGAAGCAAACTGGCATTTGATTTTCACCCAC
>JANNRN010000082.1:0-4848 GCA_031401375.1 Phyllobacteriaceae bacterium
TTCACAAATAAAATAGGCGTTGCCGCTACCCCGCCGCCCGCACCAGCATCCCGAACAAATCATGCGGCTCGTCCGGGTCGGCCAACAGGTCCAGCTCCTGATACAGCCCCGCAGCCTTGGCCTTGTCAAACACATAGCGCAGCGCCGAGAAATCCTCCGTCGCAAACCCCACTGAATCAAACAGCGTGATCTGTTTGGCGCTGGTGCGTCCTGCCGCCTTGCCGGTTATCACCTGCCAGAGTTCGGTCACCGGATGGTCCGGGGCGAGTTGCTGGATTTCGCCTTCGATGCGGGTTTGCGGCGGGTATTCGACGAAAATTTCGGAGCGCAGCAGGATGTCTTTGTGCAGCTCGGTCTTGCCCGGGCAATCGCCGCCGACGCCGTTGATGTGGACGCCGGAGCCGACCATGTTGTCGGTGAGGATGGTGGCATATTGCTTGTCGGCGGTGACGGTCGTGATGATCTCAGCGCCCTCGACGGCCATTTCCGGCGAGGAACAATCGACGATCTCGAAACCGAGGGGATTGAGGTTACGGATGCATTTTTCCGTCGCCGAATGGTCGATGTCATAGAGGCGCAATTTGTTGATGCCGAGGATGGCCTTGAAGGCGACCGCCTGGAATTCTGCCTGCGCGCCATTGCCGATGACCGCCATGGTCGCCGCACCCGCCGGGGCGAGATATTTCGCCGCCATGGCGGAGGTCGCGGCGGTACGGAGCGCGGTCAATATGGTCATTTCGCACAGCATGAGCGGATAACCGGTGGCAACTTCCGCATAGACGCCGAATGCAGTGACGGTCTGGCGGCCCTCCTTGGTGTTTTTCGGATGCCCGTTCACATATTTGAAGCCGTAATGCATGCCGTCCGAGGTTGGCATCAGCTCGATGACGCCCTCATCGCTATGCGAGGCGACGCGCGGCGTCTTGTCGAACACTTCCCAGCGGCGAAAATCCTCTTCCAGATACTCTGTGAGTTCAATGAGGAACTTCTCGATGCCGATGGCATGCACCAGCTTCATCATGTGATCGACGGAAACGAACGGGACGAGGTTGAGATTGGCGATCATGAATGGGGACTCGGTTTGGTTTGTGCGATTGTGGCATTTGGACTTCTTGACTCTCCCTCACCTGTTTCGCTTCGCGAAACTGTCCTCTCCCCGTGGGGGAGAGGCGAAAAAGCAGCGTGCCCTTCGCCTCTCCCCCACGGGGAGAGGGTGGTTTGCGAAGCAAACCGGGTGAGGGAGAGTCAGAAACACGGCTGCATCCGCGTCATTTCCTCCCCGCCGTGTAAATCGGCCGGTCGAGAATGCTCCTGCCAAACAGGCTTGCACATAAATCGACAATCAGCAGCGCCGTCTTGCCGCACTCGTCGAGGAACGGATTGACCTCAACCAGATCGAGCGAGGTCATCAGGCCGGAATCCTCCAGCATTTCCATGACCAGATGCGCCTCGCGATAGGTCGCCCCGCCCTGCACCGGCGTGCCGACGCCGGGCGCGATGACCGGGTCGAGAAAATCGGCATCGAGGCTCACATGCAGCATGCCGTTTTCCTTGCGCACGCGTTCCAGAATCTTGCGCATCTGCACGGCAACCCCAGTCTCGTCGATCTGCGGCATGTCGATGACATGAACGCCGCGGTCTTCGAGCAGGCGCCGCTCGCCCTTGTCGATCTGGCGGATGCCGATCATGAACACTTGTGAGGGCGGGATCAGCGCAAAATCCTCATCACGGAAAATGTCGAGCCCCGGCTCGCCGCAGGCCACCGCCAGCGTCATGCCATGGATGTTGCCGGACGGGCTGGTGGCGGGCGTGTTGAAATCAGCATGGGCATCCACCCAGAGCACAAACAGCTTGCGCTTCAAATTGCGCGCATATTTGGTGGCGGCGGCGAGCGTGCCGATGGACAGCGAATGATCGCCGCCCATGAACACCGGCAGCCGGCCGGACGAGAAAATATCCATTGTTTTCTTCTCAATCGCACGGGTCCAGCGCGCGACATCGGGCGCGCGCGAATAGTTGCCCTGCAAATCGCCGGCTTTGCGAACAGATTCTTTCGGAAATGTTGATAGAGGCGTCACGTCACCAAGGTCTTCCACCTCGTAACCCATCTCCTTCTTGGTCTCGACAAGAAGGGCAACGCGCAAGGCCGCCGGGCCCATATTGGCGCCGCGCGTCGAGGCGCCGATGTCGCAGGGAGCGCCAAAGAACGCGAGCTTGCGCTTGTTGTCATGCAGTTCGATCATGCTGCTGCTCATCGGCCTTGCTCCTCAATAATTTTGGTGTCGCGCGGCATCCTAGCAGGGCGCACGCTTGTCATATAGTGCAAAAGACTGACGATATGGCAGTAGTTTTGCTCATCGTGCCATAGCCACTTTGATAAAATGCTCAACCCTTGCGGCGAGACAGCAACAGGCTGGTCTCCGATGTGATGATACCTTCCAGCGCCCTGATTTCGCGCAGGATCGTGTCGAATTCCTCCAGCGATTCCGTTTCAATGTCGACAACCAGGTCCCAGCGGCCATTGGTGGAATGGATGGTGCGCACCTGCGGAATGCCGGACAGGCGCTTGGCGACCTTGTCGGTCCATTGCCCTTCGATTTCAACCAGCATCACGGCGCGGACCCTTGCGGAATCAGCGCCGGATTTCAGCAATACCGTGAACCCCTGGATCACCCCCTTCTCGACCAGCCGGTCGATCCGCGATTTGATTGTCGCCCGTGACAGCTTGAGATCGGCGGCCAAAGTGGAGACCGGCACGCGGGCATCGTGGCGCAAAAGCGCGATCAGTTTGCGGTCCGTTTCGTCGAGTTGAATGGTCATTTTGTCGTTTCTATGCTGCAGGATGCCACAATGAACGCCGGGCTTGTGCAAATTGCAAGCTCGCTGGCGGGCCTGCGACCATTGGTATCCGCACACGTGACACGCTGAAGACATTTCGCTAAGGCAGAACCATGCAAATCACATCGCCTTCAGACATTCTCGCCACGCTCATCGCCTGCCCGTCGGTCACGCCGAACGAAGGCGGTGCGCTCGCCGCGCTTGAGCAGATGTTGAAACCGCTCGGTTTTTCGGTGGAGCGCCCGGTGTTTTCCGAAGATGGCTATCCGGACGTTGAAAACCTCTATGCGCGGCTCTCGGGTAACGGCCCGCATCTGATGTTTGCCGGGCATACTGACGTGGTGCCGCCCGGCGATGAGGCGGCGTGGACGCATCCGCCATTTTCAGCGGTGATTGCCAATGGCGAAATGTACGGGCGCGGCGCGGTCGACATGAAGGGCGGCATTGCCTGTTTCCTCGCAGCTCTTGCCCGGCATATCGACAACCACGGCAGGCCCAAAGGCACGGTTTCGTTGATCATTACAGGCGATGAAGAAGGCCAGGCTGTCAACGGCACCGTCAAACTGCTGGAATGGGCGGCAGGCAAGGGTGAGAAATGGGATGCCGCGCTCGTGGGCGAACCCACCAATCCGGAGGCGATCGGCGATGCGATCAAGGTCGGGCGGCGTGGTTCCGTTTCAGGCACGATCATCGTCTACGGGGTTCAGGGACACGCGGCCTATCCGCATTTGGCGGACAATCCCATCCGCGGCATGATGACCCTCATCGACGCCCTCCTTGATCCCGCCTATGACAGGGGCACAAAGGACTTCCAGCCGTCAAACATGGAAGTGACGAGCGTTGATGTCGGTAATCCCGCTGTCAACGTGATCCCGGCGCGCGCCACCGCATCGTTCAACATCCGCTTCAATGACAATTGGTCGGATGAGACTTTGCAGGCCGAGATTCATAACCGCCTCGACAAGGCATCGTCGAAAAAGAAGTACCGGGCCGGCCGCACCGCGCCGATAGACTATGAATTGGTCTGGCGGGAAAATCCGTGCCATGTTTTCCTCACGCATGACGAAAAGCTGATCGGCACCTTGTCATCATCAGCCGAAAAAGTCCTCGGCAAGCGCCCGGCCTTGTCAACGGCGGGCGGAACGTCCGACGCGCGTTTCGTCAAGAATTACTGCCCGGTTGTCGAGTTCGGCCTTGTCGGCAAGACCATGCACATGGTCGACGAGCGTGTCGCCCTGAGCGATCTCGAATTGCTGACAAAGGTCTATGAGAGTTTCATTGCCGACTGGTTTGCGGGCAACTGATCTGGTTTTTCTCATGCTTTTGACTTCTGCGCTTCACAGAGAGCGGCCTGACTTGGCCGGATCAATCGCCCGCATAATCGACCTTCACCAGCGACAACCCGTCCGGCGGCGCCACCAGCCCGCAGGTTTTGCGGTCTCGCGCCTCAAGTGCGTCCTTCAAATCCTGCGCCGTCCATTTGCCGGATCCGACATTTTCGAGCGATCCGACCATTGAGCGCACCTGCCTGTGCAGGAAGGACTGCGCCGACACATGGCATTCGATGACATCGCCTTCCCGGACCACGTCAAAGCGCTCGAGCATGCGCACCGCGCTTTCGGCCTGACACTCAGCGTCGCGGAATGTCGAAAAATCATGGGTGCCGACAAGCTGCTTGGCGGCCTCGGCCATTGCCGCAAAATCGAGCTTTCGTCCGATGTGCCAGGCAAACCCGTTCTCAATCGTCAGCGGAGCGCGGCGATTGATGATGCGGTAAACATAGTGGCGGCGAAGGGCGGAAAAGCGCGCATGGAAGCCCTGGTCAACCTTTTCGACCCTCAAAAGCGAGACAGGCAATGGCCGCAAATGCCGGTTAACCGCACCCTGAACCTTGTCAATGCTCCACGCCTTTTGCAGGTCGGCATGCGCCACCTGCCCCCGTGCGTGGACGCCGGAATCCGTGCGTCCCGCCCCTTGCACGACCGTGCGCTCGCCGGAGAATTTGAAGAA
>JANNRN010000083.1:0-24928 GCA_031401375.1 Phyllobacteriaceae bacterium
GCGGCGGGCATTCATGGCGGGCAGATCACCGCGCAGGGCACGCCTGCGGAAGTGCTGGCCAACCCCAATTCGCTGACCGGTCAATATCTGTCGGGAAAGCTCGGCATCGACATCCGCGCCGAGCGCCGCCCGATCCACAAGTCGAAGCGCATCAAAGTCATCGGCGCGCGCGGCAATAATCTGAAGAACGTTTCAGCGGAGATTCCGCTCGGCTGCTTCACCGCCGTCACCGGCGTTTCCGGCGGCGGCAAATCCACTTTCCTCCTTGAAACCCTGTTCCGCGCCGCCTCGCGCCGCATCATGGGTTCCCGCGAACATCCGGCGGACCATGACCGGATCGAGGGGCTGGAGCTGCTCGACAAGGTCATCGACATCGACCAGTCGCCCATCGGCCGCACCCCGCGCTCCAATCCCGCCACTTATACCGGCGCCTTCACGCCGATCCGCGACTGGTTTGCGGGCCTGCCGGAAGCCAAGGCGCGCGGCTATCAGCCGGGGCGCTTTTCGTTCAACGTCAAGGGCGGCCGCTGCGAAGCCTGCCAGGGCGACGGCGTCATCAAGATCGAGATGCATTTCCTGCCCGACATGTATGTCACCTGCGAAGTCTGCCACGGCAAGCGCTATAACCGCGAGACGCTGGACGTCACTTTCAAGGGCAAGAGCATCGCCGATGTGCTCGACATGACCGTCGAAGAAGGCGTCGAGCTCTTCGCCGCCGTCCCCGCCGTGCGCGACAAACTGACGACGCTCAACGATGTCGGCCTCGGCTACATCCATATCGGCCAGCAAGCGACCACGCTCTCCGGCGGCGAAGCCCAACGCATCAAGCTCGCCAAAGAACTGTCCCGCAAGGCCACCGGCCGCACGCTGTATATTTTGGATGAGCCAACGACGGGCCTGCATTTCCACGACGTCAAAAAACTCCTCGAAGTGCTGCACGAACTGGTCGATCAGGGCAACACAGTCGTCGTCATCGAGCACAATCTCGAAGTCATCAAGACGGCGGACTGGATCATCGACCTCGGCCCGGAGGGCGGCGACGGCGGCGGGGAGATCGTCGCGATTGGGAGGCCGGAGGATATTGTGAATGAGCCGCGCAGCTATACGGCGAAGTTTTTGAAAGGGCTGCTGGGGAGAAGGACGAGGGCGCGGGAGGCGGCGGAGTGAAACAATGACGATCTTGGAGTGTCCAGTTTGTTTGAACAAATATTCAAGTCAGCCGAGGATCACTAACGGCCACGGCGGCAGCCGAATTGAGTGTGAGATTTGCGGACGATTTAGCGTATCCGATGAGGTCTGGGAAGATTTTCTAGACCCCCAGTCAGGGGCAGGTAGCAAGTTGACTGAGGTGCAGCGATCCCGCCTTGCCCACAAATTAAGAACGGCTGTTGCGAGCGAAAGTACCAAGTGGCCAAAGATAGACTATGATTTCTTGTCTCGCTTCGGATCAGAAGGTTTTCCGGGGCCAAACACGGCTGAGCAGGCCAAAAATCTCATCCGCTTCGTCGGTGAAGAGATATCAAAGACTGGCGTGAAAATTGAGAGTTGCCCAAAACACCTCTTCGCGACCATGGGCAGTCCAAATCCGATTTTCGCTAGCAACTTGGCCATTGAACTCATCCAATCTGGCTTGCTCACTGGCGAGGATTTAGGTGATGAAGAATATCCATATCCTATTGATCTTGGCCTCACTTTGCGAGGTCGGGAGAAGTTCGAATCGGAACAATCGGGTAAATTCGCAGGAAATTACGGCTTCATAGCCATGAAATTCGGTGACTCGACACTCGACCCATTTGTTCAAAATGAAGTGAAACCGGCTATAAAGACTGGAATTGGATACGATCTTCTAGACGTGAGAGATGTTGCCCAAGCGGGCATTATCGACAACATCATGCGCGCGCAAATTCGGGACAGCGCGTTCGTCCTCGTCGATCTAACTCACGACAATTCCGGCGCATACTGGGAGGCGGGTTACGCCGAAGGCCTTGGAAAACCGGTGATCTATTTGTGTGAAAAATCGAAATTTGACAAAGCGAAAACCCATTTTGACACCAATCACTGCACTACGGTCATTTGGGACATCGAGAATGTCGAGCAGTTCAAGAACGAACTTATTGCAACTTTGAGGCGCTCGCTGAACCTATTTGGGTGAAAGTGCCGCGCAGTGCCCTCGCATATTCACGCAAAATGATTTACGGATTCCGCGTCATCATCAAGCTGCCGGCCAATAACGGGCGAAATCATGAAAACGAATCCTCCGAAGCTCGTAGAATATCGCCTTGATCTCAACAATCTACCACCGCTGACCGAAGAGCAGAAGGCAGAACTCGAAGCCCTCGCCGCCCAGCCCGACAGCGAAATTGACTTCAGCGACATTCCTGAAGTCACCGAATTGCGCATGAAGAGCACCACTGTGAAATCGAAAATGGTTAGCTACACGCTGGACAGGCTTCCTCCGATGACCGACGCCCGGTTCGAGGAACTAAAAGCGCTAGCGGCCCGGCCCGACGACGAGATCGACCTCAGCGACGCCCCCGAACTCACCGACGAGCAGTGGAAAAACGCCGTCCGCCACCGCTTCTACCGCCCCGTTAAACAACAGATCACCGCCCGGCTCGACAGCGATGTGCTGCATTGGCTGAAATCGCAGGGCAAGGGCTATCAGTCGCGGATGAACGAGATCTTGCGCAAGGAAATGCTGGCGGCGATGAAGCGGTGAATCATGCCCAGACTGCCTCCACGCCCAAAAGCTTCATCGCGTTGTCCCCTGACACCAGCCTCATACCCTCAATAGAGGCTTGGGCGGCAATAAGCCGGTCAAATGGGTCGCGGTGCTCACTGGCGATCAAGCCTGCAAAGATCGAATGATGCGCCTGCAGGCCAAGAACAGAAAATGACTCAGCTTCTGCCAGCCGCTCAAAGCCTTCCACCAAAGGGCGCGCCTCTGGCCACTTGCCAAGACGATATTTTGTCGCGAGCTCAAATGCGGAGACGCTGCTGACTGCTACTTCTGCGCTCGTGGTGATGAGGTCCCTTATGGAGCGCGGCAGCCGGGAATCGCTGAACACCCACCAAGCGAGAACATGCGTATCAAGAAGCAGTCTCACTTGCCGCCTTGCAAGTCGCTGTTACCTTCCCAGAGCCTCAGGTCTTCTTCAGAAAGAGGATCAAAGAAGAGCGAGTCTGGAATCGGCGGCAGATGCGCCAGCGCTCCGGGCGTCCTCGGCTTTTTTTTGCCCTCTTCCACTGGCACCAATCGGACAGCCGGTTTCTCCCGGCGTGCAATGACGATCTCTTCGCCAGCCTCGGCGCGGGCCATGAGCTTGGAAAGGTTTGATTTCGCCTGATGAACCGTGAATGTAACCATAACAGCAACATAGCTAATTTCTTAGCTAAATTCAAGAGGAGCCTGCCATGACCACATCCGGCACCGTCCGCGCAGGCATCGGCGGCTGGACGTTTGCGCCTTGGGAAGGCACGTTTTATCCGGACAAGCTCGCCAAAACCAAGCAGCTCGCCTTCGCAGCGAGCAAGCTCAAGACCATCGAGGTCAACGGCACCTATTACTCGACCTTCACTCCCGCCACCTTCGCCAAGTGGGCCGGCGATGTGCCGGACGGGTTTATCTTCGCGCTCAAGGGCAACCGCTTCATCACCAACCGCAAAATACTCGGAACTGCTGGAGAGTCGCTCGAGCGGTTCCTGAAATCCGGCGTTTCAGAGCTCGGTCCGCATCTTGGCCCGCTGGTCTGGCAATTTGCGCATACGAAAAAGTTCGAGCCGGTGGATTTCGAGGCCTTCCTTCAACTGCTCCCCAAGAAGCAGGACGGCGTGGCGCTGCGCCATGTTGTCGAGGTTCGGCATCCAACTTTCGTCGTGCCGGAATTTCCGGCCCTGTGCCGCAAATATGGGGTTGCGATCTGCCATGCTGATCACGCCGCCTATCCCGAGATCGCCGATGTGACGGCGGATTTTGTCTATTCGCGGCTGCAAAAGGGCAATGACGACATTCTCACGGCCTACGACGAACAGGATCTTGGCCGCTGGTCCGGCATTGCCCGGCAATGGGCGGAGGGCTTGGAGCCCGACGGACTTGTTTATGCCGACCCGGTCGCCAACGTGGAAGAAAAGCCGCGCGATGTTTTCGTCTACTTCATCCACGAGGGCAAAGTCCGGGCGCCGCAGGGGGCGATGGCGTTTCAGACACTGGTTGATCAGAAAGACTGACCGGCAAGCGGCGCCAGCACGCTGACAAAATCCTCAGCCACCGCGCCCTTTCCGGCCGCTCGCCCCGCCTCCCCATGCATCCACGCCCCCGCGCACGCCGCTTCAAACGCCGGCATGCCCTGCGCCAAGAGGCCGGCGATCATTCCGGCCAGCACATCGCCTGAACCGGCGGTGGCAAGTTCAGGTCCGCCATTGGTGTTGATCGACGCGCGTCCGTCCGGAGCGGCGATCACCGTGTCGGGGCCCTTGTAGAGCACCACCGCGCCCGCCTGCGTCGCCGCCTGCCGTGCTTTTTCGTGTTTGCCCAATGCAGCGTCGAATATGTCCGGGAAAATGCGTTGAAACTCGCCCGCATGCGGGGTCAGCACAACTTGGGCTCGGCTGCTCCTGATTGCGGCAAAAAGCTCTTCCGGCCTTTCCGCGAATGCGGAAAACACATCGGCGTCGAGCACGATGGCGCGCGGCGCGGCGCTTGCAAGGGATAGGCGCACGACCTCGCGCAGCCATTCATGTCTGCCAAAGGCGGGGCCGATCACCAGGGCTTGAAGCCGCTGATCGGCAAGGATGGCGGCAAGGTCGCTGGCATCGTCGAGTTTCTTCAGCATGACCGACGTCAGGTGCGCCGCATTCGCCGCCAGCGCGTCGGAGGGCGCAAACATCGTCACCGCGCCCGCCCCTGCCCGCGCCGCCGCCATCGCTGACAATCGCGCGGCTCCGCTCGTTGTCTGCCCGCCGGAAAAAACACCGGCGGCCCCACGCGCATATTTGTGGGTCAGCGCGCTGTGTTTCGGCAGAAAGTCAGTGAAAATCGCCGGCCCGTTTTCCCGGAGCTGCGGGGCAATTTCATTCAGCACGAGGTCACGGATACCGATATCGGCCACATGCAGTTCGCCGCAGAGCGCCCTGCCCGGATAAAGCAGATGCCCCGGCTTTTTGCGGAAGAATGTCACGGTGTGACTGGCTTGGAACGCCGGACCGGCCGCGCGCCCGGTTGAGCCCGATACGCCGCTGGGCAGATCGACAGCCACAACCGGCACGCCTGCGGCATTCACTTTTGTTGCCGCCCCGGCATCCGCACCTGAGAGCGCCCCTTCAAATCCGGCGCCGTAAAGAGCATCGATCACAACGTCGCCGGGATATGGTTCAAGTTCGGCAAGTTCCGCTGTTGAGCCCTGCCAGGCCGCCGCCACGGTCGCCGCGTCTGTTCCCGGTTTTGGCGGTCTGGCGCGATAGATCACCGTCTCGATGCCAAGTGAGCGCAACAGCCGCGCCGCGACGTAACCGTCGCCGCCATTATTGCCCGGGCCGCACAGAACCACGGCGCGGCTCAGTTGCGGATAAGCCGCCAAAACCACCGACTTCACCGCGTGCCCGGCATTTTCCATGAGCCACAGTCCCGGCATGCCGTCATTCTTGGCAAGTTGGTCGGCACGGGTCATTTCGTCCGGTGTCAGAAGCTCTTCCCCATATCGCCGTTCGGCCATTTGTTTTTCACCTTTCCTGCCAACTATCTTGGCTTTTCGCGTCTGCGGCAAGCAGTCCTGCCGTGCCGCTTCGCAAATCTTCTCTGGCTTCGGCCTCGAAGGACACATGCCCGAGTGCGAACGATGAAATCCGCCGCCGCTCTGCCGGTTGGAAAATTGAACTCAGACCCGGAAGAGGCGTCTGAAGTTGATTGCGCGTCACCCGTTAGGGTGATGACGTCACCGGGATCTGCAGGCACGATCGCGGTCTCGAAAGGATTGAACCAATGCGTTTTTCGTTTGCCGTGACACCAGTGTCTATTGCCTTGGCAATTTGTCTGGCTTGCGCCATTGCCTTTGCAGCCCTGCCCCTGCTTGTTCCTTCAATTGCGCTGGCCTTGGCTGGCTTATCGCTGACAAAGATGGAGAGCGACGCGTCACCGGACCCAAATTGCGAATAGATTTCTCAAAAAGTGTGAATAGTTTTGCGGTGGCATCAAACCGCACCCTGTTTCCAAAAATTCACGCATAAGCGCGCCGATCCGGTTCGCTGCCGCTAATTCAGGCAATGCGCCTATTTTTTGGTCAGCTCGTTTGCCATCGGTTGCCGCGTCCGTTGCCATATTGAGCGGCGCGGCCTCGTTTCTCGTTGCCCAAGGCTAAAATCCACCAATTTCGCCCCGTTGCGTCTGGCCCGGACAAGTGGCACAAAACCTGCTTCAATAGGGCGAAACGGCGGAAAAAGCCCGTTTCCCATTAGCTGGAGGCCTCATTTCATGAAGAAAATTGAAGCGATCATCAAACCTTTCAAACTCGACGAGGTAAAGGAAGCGCTTCAGGAAGTCGGTCTTCAGGGCATCACCGTCATTGAAGCCAAGGGTTTTGGTCGGCAGAAGGGCCATACGGAACTTTATCGCGGGGCGGAATATGTCGTGGACTTCCTGCCCAAAGTGAAAATCGAGGTCGTGCTTGGCGATGATGCCGTTGAGGCGGCGATCGAAGCCATTCGCAAAGCTGCGCAAACAGGCCGGATTGGCGATGGCAAGATTTTCGTGTCGAATATCGAAGAAGTCATTCGCATACGCACTGGCGAGACAGGTATCGATGCGGTGTAAACCCGTATCAATTCAACCAATTAGAACATGAAGTACAAGGAAAATCTCATGACGACAGCTGCCGATATTTTGAAAACCATCAAGGAAAAGGATGTCAAATTCCTTGATCTGCGCTTCACCGATCCGAAGGGCAAGATGCAACACGTGACGATGGATGTTGGTCTGGTTGATGATGAGATGTTTGAAGACGGGGTCATGTTTGACGGTTCGTCGATCACCGGCTGGAAGGCCATCAACGAGTCCGACATGTTGCTGAAGCTTGACACGGACACGGTCCATATGGATCCGTTTTTCGCGCAGTCAACGATGGTCATCTTTTGTGATGTGCTTGATCCGGTCACCGGCGAAAAGTACAACCGCGACCCGCGCGGCATTGCCAAAGCGGCTGAGGCTTATCTGAAGGCATCCGGCATCGGCGATACCGTATATGTCGGCCCGGAAGCGGAATTCTTCATCTTTGATGACGTCAAATACAAGGTTGACCCCTTTAATACCGGCTTTAAGCTTGATTCAACCGAATTGCCTTCGAACGACGACACGGACTATGAGACTGGAAACCTTGGACACCGGCCGCGCGTCAAAGGCGGATACTTTCCGGTTCCACCGATAGACTCGGCGCAGGACATGCGCTCAGAAATGCTGTCTGTGCTTTCCGAAATGGGCGTGGTCGTTGAAAAGCACCATCATGAAGTGGCTTCCGCCCAACATGAGCTTGGCGTCAAGTTTGACTCGCTCGTGCGCAATGCCGACAAGATGCAAATCTACAAATACGTGGTGCATCAGGTGGCAAATGCTTACGGCAAAACCGCAACCTTCATGCCGAAGCCGGTTTTTGGTGACAATGGTTCGGGCATGCACTGCCATTTCTCGATCTGGAAGGGCGGCAAGCCGACATTTGCCGGCGACCAATATGCCGGCCTTTCGGAAACCTGCCTGTTCTTCATTGGTGGCGTCATCAAGCACGCCAAGGCCGTCAACGCCTTCACCAACCCGCTGACGAACTCCTACAAGCGTCTGGTGCCCGGCTACGAGGCCCCGGTTTTGCTGGCCTATTCCGCGCGCAATCGCTCCGCTTCATGCCGGATTCCTTTCGGTCACGGCGCCAAATCCAAGCGCGTCGAAGTGCGCTTTCCTGATCCGGGCGCAAATCCTTACTTGTGCTTTGCAGCGCTTCTCATGGCCGGGCTTGATGGCATCAAGAACAAGATCCACCCCGGTCAGCCAATGGACAAGGATCTCTACGATCTGCCGCCAAAGGAACTCAAGAAAATCCCGACCGTTTGTGGTTCGTTGCGCGAGGCTCTGCAAAGTCTCGACAAGGACCGAGGCTTCCTCACCGCTGGCGGTGTATTTGCCGATGATTTCATCGACGCCTTCATTGAAATGAAGATGGTGGAAGTGATGCGGTTTGAAATGACTCCGCATCCAGTCGAATTCGACATGTATTATTCAGTGTAACTCGCTGAAATGCCAAAAGAAAACCCCGGTGCTGACGCCGGGGTTTTTTCTATGGAGAGTGTGTTGACGCCGGCTCAACGACAAGCCGCCAACAGATCTGCTGCCGACTTCATTTCCAGCCAGCGGTAAGCGCGGCGCACGGACGCTTCCTCATCTGCTCCCCATTGCGAAATCGTCCAATCCTCGTCAACATGCGCGTCGCGCCATGCCTGATCCGCCGTCACATGCGCTTCGCCGACACCCAGCGCCATCAAGGCCGATCCGGTCAGAGTGGTCATGGAATGCAGGCAAGCTGCCTGGAACGGCTCGCCATATTTCTCCAGCGCCGCGCCAATGGCTTCGAGCGCAGCCGGCGGCTGTTCCACCGGCATAATGCCCTGCGCCAAGAAAAACCGCGCGCCGAAAGCCAGCTTCGCCCATTCGAGATAGGGGTCCCAGGCGAGCGACTGCAGCTCTGCCAGCGCCTCCGGCCCTTCTGAACGGTAGCAGACCAGGTCCGAGGATACGTACAGCCTGATGTCGGCCAAGACATTCTTGACTTGACCGGTAACGCCATCCACCGCCGTGTTTGCAAGGCGGGTCACGGGCATCTTGGACGGGTTGATCTCGCCGATCTGTGCGTCATATTCAGAAGCGGCCAGTCCGGCGGCGGCGGCGGACGGGAAAAGCAGCTGTTTGCCAGACGGCGTCTTGACCGGCTTGCCATCAAGCAGAACCGCAAAGCCCCCTTCGACCGCGCCTGCCTTGGCCACCTTGTAAAACCGCTTCGGCAAGGGCGTGAGCATTTTTTTCTGCGCCCGCTTCACCGGGTCAGCGTCAGACAATTGAATTTCGATATCGAGCTTGCCTAAAACATCACGCATTCTTGCGCCTCACTGCATTGACCAGCACCAACCCCGCTGCAATCATCGCGAGGCCGAGAAGGAGATTGACCGAAATCGGGTCCGCCAAGAGCAACCAGCCAAAAAACACGCCGAACACCGGAGACAGAAACATGAAGCTCGACAGGCCTGAAGCCGGATACCGCGCCATCAGCCAGAACCAAAGCACATAAGTGAAGGACACGACGAAAGCCGCCTGAAAAATCAGGCTCGCAAGCGGAACAAGCGATACATTCCGCAGCAGCGGTTCAGAAAATGGCATCATCGGAACGGCGACCAAGGCGGCGCCAGCCAATTGATAAAGCAAGACTTTCTCTGGCGAAAGCGCCGAAACCTTTGTCGCACGTATTGCCAGCGTCGTCGCGGCCCAAAGCGCGCCGCCGAGAAGGCACAGCAGGTCACCATAGATCGCGTTCGGCGCCGGCAGGCTTAGCTTGTCAAAGAACACGACGGCGACACCGGCAAACGCGACGATGGAACCAATGAGCTTGGGCATGGTCACGTGCTCGCCGAGCATAAATTGCGCACCAATCATCAGGAAAAACGGCATTGTGCTGGTCATGAGCGTCCCGCGCGCGGCGCTTGTCAGGTCAAGGCCGCCATAAATCACAACGAATTCCAAGCCAAACAGCACGCCGACGGCGGAGCCAGCAAAGAGAGAGCCGTCCTTGTCAAATACCCTGATGCCCTTGTAGCGGCACCAGCCATAGACAATAACCATCGAAAGAACCGCCCGCAGGAAAGTCATGGCGAGCGGGCTGAAGCCGATGAAGGCCAACTTGCTCACGACCGTGTTCAGGCCCCAGACCATTGTCAGGAATACCATGACGGCGGAGGCGAATCCGTCCATCTGGGCACTGCGCTCCGGCATGGCGACAGCGACCGTCATTGGTTGCCGCTCGCTTCATCATAGCCAAGCAGGTTCCACGATTGCACCATATGCGGCGGCAGCGGGGCGCTGATGTCCAGCTTTCCGCCATCAGGATGCGGGATGATAATGCGCCGGGCCAGCAAATGCAGGCGGTTCTGCATTCCTCCCGGAAATTCCCAGTTCCAGGCTGCTTCGAAGTATTTGGAATCGCCGATAATTGGACACCCGATTTGCTTGGCATGGACACGCAATTGATGGGTACGGCCGGTATGCGGCTCCATCTCCAGCCACGCCAGGTTCTGCCCCGATTGCTCAATCAGCCGAAAATAAGACACAGCGTGATCGGCGCCTTTGTTTCCATGCTCACCCACCCTCATTCTGTCCCCGTCTTCGGTCGCCTCCTTAACCAGCCAGGATGAGATTTTGCCCTCGCGCTCGCGCGGGACACCCTTCACCAAAGCCCAATACGTTTTTTTGGTTTCGCGTTTTCGAAATTGTTCCGTCAGAAACTGAGCTGCGCTGCGGGTCTTGGCCACAACCAGAACGCCTGAGGTTTCCCGGTCAATTCGATGAACCAATCTGGGCTTTTCGCCCTTTTTGTTACGGAGCGCTTCGAGCATGTCGTCGACATTGCGCGTGATCCCCGAACCGCCCTGCACAGCCAGGCCGTAAGGTTTGTTGAAGACAAGTACCTTTGCATCCTCGTGAAGAACCATCTGTTCAAGCACGTCCCGATCCGCCTGACCCTTCATCGTGTTTGATGTCAAAGGCGCATGTCGCTGCGCCTTGTCCACGTCAAGGGGCGGAACCCGGACGATCTGTCCTGGTTCAACACGACTGTCAGACTTTGCACGGCCTCCATCAACGCGCACTTGTCCCGAGCGCAGCAACTTCTGCAAATGTCCAAAGCCCAAACCTGGATAGTGAATCTTGAACCAGCGGTCCAGGCGCATGCCCGACTCGTCTGTGCTTACAGTCTTTTGTTCAACGCCTGCCAAGAGAGGTCCTTTTCATGTCGGACCCGCGATTATCACCCGCCAATCAATCTGACGAGCCATAACCCGAAAAACAATGCCAAAATCGAGAGGACGACACTGGCAATCGCATAGCCAAAGGCGGAAACCATGGCGCCGCGCTCGAACAGCACGGCAAAATCGAGGGAAAAGGCGGAGAAGGTGGTAAAGCCCCCGAGGATTCCGGTTGCAACAAAGAGGCGCAACTCATTCGAACTGCCAAAGCGGCGGACCAACAGTTCCACAAAGACACCCATGAGAAGCGATCCAAGGATGTTGATCACCATGGTTCCCCAGGGAAAAGACGGTCCCAGCAATCTCAATGCAGCGAAGTTTGCCATATGCCGCGCGCTTGCGCCGATTGCGCCGCCAGCGGCAACAACCAAGATGTGATTCATGAATGTCCCCGCTCGGCTCTCAACTTGGCCCAATACTCCAACCGCTTGCGAATTTCCCGCTCAAATCCGCGTTCCGGTGGATCATAGAACTTTTTCCGACCGAGTTTCTCGGGGAAGTAATCCTGTCCCGAGAACGCATCCGGAAGGTCGTGGTCATAAAGATAGCCGCCGCCATAGCCCTCTTCCTTCATCAGCTTGGTCGGTGCATTGAGGATATGCTTTGGTGGAAGCAGCGACCCGTTTTCCTTCGCGGCCCGTGTGGCGTCTGCAAACGCCTTGTAGACCGCGTTGGATTTTGGAGCGGTGGCGAGATAAATGCACACTTGCGCGAACGCAAGCTCCCCCTCGGGTGATCCGAGATAATCATAAGCGTCCTTGGCGGCAATCGCCAACGTCAGCGCCTGCGGATCCGCATTCCCAATATCCTCTGAAGCCATTCGCACCAAACGCCGTCCGATGTAGAGTGGATCTTCTCCTGCGTCGAACATGCGCGCAAGATAGTACAGAGCGGCGTCCGGATCAGAACCACGAACTGATTTGTGCAGTGCCGAAATCAGATTGTAGTGCCCGTCTTGACCTTTGTCATATATCGGCGCGCGCCGCTGTACGATTTTCCGCAACTGGTCTGTATCAAAAATTTCATGCGCGCGCGCCGCGCGCCAGACTTCCTCGGCCAATGTCAGTACTGCCCGGCCATCACCATCGGCCATGCGGATCAATGCATCGCGTGCCCCCGCCTCCAAGGGCAGAGACTTGCCCTCGGCATTTTCCGCCCGCGCCAGAAGCGTTTCGAGGCTGGCCTCATCAAGTTGCTTGAAGGTCAGCACACGGGCCCGGGACAGCAGCGCCGCATTCAATTCGAACGATGGGTTCTCGGTGGTTGCGCCAACAAGGATCACGGTGCCATCTTCCATAACGGGAAGAAAACTGTCCTGCTGCGCCCGATTGAAACGATGGATCTCGTCCACAAAAAGTAGAGTTTGCCGTCCGCTCAGGCGCCTGGTGCGGGCCATATCAAAGGCTCTTTTGAGGTCTGCCACACCCGAAAACACTGCGGAAATCTGCTCAAATGCCAGATCTGTCTCGCCGGCGAGCAGCCTTGCGACGGTCGTCTTGCCTGTACCGGGAGGTCCCCAAAATATCATTGAGCCGAGTGATTGCGATTCAATCATTCGCTTCAACGCGCCATCCGGTCCGGTAAGGTGTTCTTGACCCGTTACCTCCGCCAATGATTTCGGGCGCAATCGATCTGCCAGGGGCCGGTATCCCACCGGCGCCTCATCATCATTGCTGGTAAAAAGATCGGCCATCAAAGTCAGCGGAAATATTGGCGGATGATCCGCCCGCCGCGGTCAATCTTGAAACTCCAATAGGAAGGTTCGGATTCAACAAGGCCGGACAATTGTTCAACGGTAGAGATTTCCTCGCCATTCAACTCAACGATGACGTCGCCAGGCCTAAAGCCCACTTCAAGTGCATGCGAGCCCCGTTTGACCCGTGTCACCACCACGCCCTGCCGCTCCGGTGTCATACGCAATTGCTCTGCCAACTGCGGCGAAAGGTTTGAAACAACCAAGCCTGAGAATGGATTGTTGCCGCCGATCTCCCGATCATCAGCCGGCGACGGCGCTGGTGCGCGTTCAAGTGTCACCTTGACCAAACGGCGTTGACTGCGGCTCAGGACTTCCATCTGCGCGACTTTGCCGATGCCTTTGGTTGAAAGGCGGTAGCCAAGCGCATCAGGATGCTCGACAGCAAACCCATCCATCTTCAGGACAACGTCGCCGACCTTCAACCCGCCTCTTTCCGCTGCGCCCCCGCGCGCCAGTTTCGTCACAAGCGCTCCGGCCGGCCGGTCCATGCCCAGGCTCTCGGCGATTTCCGGAGAAACCGGCTCAAAGGTTGCGCCGATGTAAGGCCGGTTGAATTGACTGCCGCCACTTTCCGCTGTCTGGACAACAGCGCGAACCATGTTGGATGGAATCGCAAAGCCGATGCCGACTGAACCACCGGACTTGGAAAATATTGCGGTGTTGATGCCGATGACTTCTCCCGACATGTTGAGGAGAGCGCCGCCAGAATTGCCCGGATTTATCGCGGCGTCGGTCTGGATGAAGAAGCCGAAGTCGGAAATGCCGATCTGATTACGGGCAAGCGCCGAAATAATGCCGCTGGTCGTGGTTTGGCCGACACCAAATGGATTGCCGATGGCCAGAACAAGATCGCCAACTTCGATCGCGTCTGAATCGGCCAATTTCAAAGCGGCAAAGCGCTGCGCCGAGTCGATCTTGAGAATGGCCAGATCAGAGCGCTCGTCTTTGAGCAATATCTTGCATTCGAACTCGCGTCCGTCAGCCAGGGCTATTTTGACTTCGTCCGCATCGCGAATGACGTGGTTGTTGGTCACCACAATGCCGCTCGGGTCAACAAGCACGCCCGAACCAAGTGAAGACTGCATGCGCGCCGGAGGTTGAACCTGACCGCCAAAGAACTGACCAAAGAACGGGTCATCAAAGAATGGTGAGGGCCGCTTGACAACGCGCGCCGCGTAGACGTTCACCACCGATGGTGCTGCGGCTCTAACGAGTGGCGCGAACGATAGCTGCATTTCCTGCTGCCCGAACGGGACGCGTCTTGATGGCGCCAACTGGAGCTCTGACGACGGCTGTTCCGGCGTGACTTCGCCGCTCAACATTTCCCGGAGCAGTTGCTCCAAGCTTGAGCCGAGCTTCTCTTGCGCTCCCGAAGTCGACGGCAAGGCGCAAAAAAGCGAAAGGGTCAGAGCGAGAAACACACGCGCCAGTTTCATCAACATCCTCCAAGCGAAACCGATTCGACAGTCGGAATCTGCCTCACACAATGATGCGAGATAGCGACGAAAAATGGAAGCGGCTCGGCACAGCCAAAGAAAAAGGGGCGATGGAGCCCCTATTTTCAATCACAAGAAGGAAAGGCGTCAGGCTGCTTCCGCAGCTTTTGTTTCCGCTTCGACACGGGTACGATCGGCCGCGCCCTTGGCAGAAGTGTCGCGATCAACGAATTCGATCACAGCGAGAGCCGCATTGTCGCCGCGCCGAAAACCCGCCTTCATGATACGCAAGTAACCGCCATGGCGGTCCGCATACCGCGGCGCCAGCGTCGCAAACAACTTGGCGACGTGTTTGGCATCGCGGATCGCTGAAATTGCCTGACGGCGGGCATGAAGATCGCCACGCTTTGCAAGCGTAACGAGCTTCTCCATGATCGGGCGGATTTCCTTTGCCTTTTGCAAAGTCGTGACAATCTGCTCATGTTCGATCAGCGATGCCGCCATGTTCGAAAACATGGCTTTGCGGTGGGCTGCGGTCCGATTGAGCTTGCGGCCTGCACTGGCGTGACGCATGAGCTTTCTCCTTTGATACTATGGCTTGAGCGCGGCTTTTCGCGACTCAGTATTGATCTTCGTAGCGCTTGGCGAGGTCTTCGATGTTCTCTGGCGGCCATTCGGAAACTTCCATACCAAGATGAAGCCCCATCGAAGCCAGCACTTCCTTGATTTCATTCAGCGATTTGCGCCCAAAATTGGGAGTGCGCAGCATTTCGCCTTCTGACTTCTGGATAAGATCGCCAATGTAGACGATGTTGTCGTTCTTCAGGCAATTTGCAGAACGCACGGAAAGTTCGAGTTCGTCGACTTTCTTCAGCAGAGCAGGATTGAACGCGAGTTCCTGAACTTGTTCGGCGGTGCTTTCTTTTTGCGGCTCGTCGAAGTTCACGAAAATCGCAAGCTGATCTTGCAATATCCTGGCGGCGTAAGCGACTGAGTCTTCGCCCGAGATCGATCCATTGGTCTCGATCGTCATCGTCAGCTTGTCATAGTCCAGATACTGGCCCTCGCGGGTGTTCTCCACCTTGTAGGAAACTTTTTTGACCGGCGAATAGAGGCTGTCGACGGGGATGAGACCGATTGGGGCATCTTCCGAACGATTACGGTCAGCCGCCACATAACCCTTGCCGGAATTGACGGTGAACTCCATGCGAATTTCAGCTGCATCGTCCAGAGTGCAGATGACATGGTCGGGGTTCAATATCTCGACGTCGCCAACTGTTTGTATGTCGCCTGCCGTTACCGCACCCGGGCCAGCCTTGCGCACGACCATGCGCTTGGGGCCATCGCCGTCCATGCGAATGGCAATTTCCTTGATGTTCAAAATGATGTCGGTCACGTCTTCTCGCACACCGGCGATTGACGAAAACTCGTGCAGGACGCCATCGATTTGCACAGCCGTGATGGCCGCACCACGCAGCGAGGAGAGCAGAACGCGACGCAGCGCGTTGCCGAGGGTCAATCCAAAACCGCGTTCAAGCGGTTCGGCGATCAAGGTTGCCTTGGTGCGCGAACTACCAGCCTGGAACTCGACTTTGTTTGGCTTGATCAGATCTTGCCAGTTTTTTTGGATCATCTTCTTTTCTTTCCATCTATCGCCACCATTCAATCGTGGCGCATTGGGGAATGTCGAACTGGAGCCGCACTGACGCGGCTCATTCAAACAAATTAGACGCGGCGCTTTTTGCGCGGACGACAACCATTGTGCGGGATTGGGGTGACATCACGGATCGACGTAATGGTAAATCCGGCAGCCTGCAGGGCGCGAAGCGCCGATTCACGGCCAGAACCGGGGCCAGTGACTTCGACTTCAACCTGACGCATGCCATGCTCAGCAGCCTTCTTGGCGCAATCCTCGGCCGCGAGCTGTGCCGCAAACGGTGTCGACTTGCGTGAACCCTTGAAGCCCTGGGCACCCGCTGATGACCAGGCAATCGTGTTGCCCTGCGCATCAGTGATCGTCACAAGAGTGTTGTTGAATGTCGAATTGACGTGGGCGATGCCCGTCGAAATGTTCTTGCGTTCGCGGCGGCGAACACGTCCGGCTTCCTTGGCCATTTATGGTCCTTCCAATGATCTCAAACGCCGCCGTAATTCCAGCGGCTACACCTTTGCCCAGTTATCGTGCGGAGCAATCACGCAAGAAGGCGCCAATAGCTGCGCCTGCCTTGAAATTTGTTACTTCTTCTTGCCGGCAATTGCCTTGGCCGGCCCCTTGCGGGTGCGGGCATTGGTGTGGGTCCGCTGACCACGCACCGGCAGACCCTTGCGATGACGCAGACCCCGATAGCAACCGAGATCCTGCAACCGCTTGATGTTCATCGAAGTCTCGCGACGCAAATCGCCCTCGACCTGATAGTCCCGGTCAATGGCTTCGCGAATCTGCAGCACCTCGGCGTCAGATAACTCGCTGACGCGGCGTGACTCCGGGATACCAACCTTTGAGGTGATATCCGCGGCAAACTTTTTGCCAATTCCGTGAATATAGGTCAGCGCGACTATTACCCGCTTGTTCGTCGGGATGTTTACGCCGGCAATACGTGCCATGTTCTTCTCCATGTGGGCCGGATCCGTGTCCAGCGTTTGGTTATCCCGCGTCCGGTGGAGGCCGGCCCTTGCGGGTGTGCATTAGACGCGCAAATAGACGCGGCTTTCAACACGTTGAGAGACGCGTCGCTATAAGGCGGCCTGCCGGTTTCGTCAACAGATCGAGGCAAACTATTTTGTTTAATCAGATCGCTTTCAAGATTTCTTCGATCTCCGCTGAAACGGCATCAATCGCGGCCATGCCGTCAACCCCTCTAAGAAGCCGCTTGGCATGATAATAGCCAATCAGCGGGGCAGTCTTCTTGTAGTATTCGCGCAGACGTTCCTCGAAGACGGCGGGGTTGTCGTCTTTTCGAATTGGTTGTCCAGCAGCTTTCGCCTCTTCCGCGCGTTTGACAATGCGGCCAACCAAAGCCCTGTCGTCGACGACCAGTTCGATCACCGCATCAAGCGCAATACCTTTTCCGGAAAGCATCGACTCAACGGCATCTGCTTGGGCCAAGGTGCGGGGATAGCCGTCAAGTATGAAGCCTTTGGCGCAATCAGGAGCGTCAATGCGCTCGCCGACAATGCCATTTACGATCTCGTCAGAGACCAATTCGCCGGCGTCCATTACTGCCTTGGCGCGCTTGCCGATTTCGGTTTCCGCCTTGACCGCGGCGCGCAACATATCACCCGTGGAAAGCTGGGGAATGCCGTGTTTTTCGACAAGCCGCTGGGCCTGCGTCCCCTTCCCCGCGCCCGGTGGTCCCAATAATATCAGCCTCATCGCCCGCGATTGCCCCCCCGCAACTTCGATTTTTTGATCAAGCCCTCATACTGATGGGCAATAAGGTGTCCTTGTATTTGTGCAACGGTATCAAGCGTCACGCTTACGACGATCAGCAGAGATGTACCACCCAGATAAAACGGAACGCCCGTCGCCGAGATGAGGAACTCAGGAATGAGACACACGAGAGCCATATAAATCGCGCCAACAACCGTGATGCGAGTGAGCACATAGTCGATGTATTCCGCTGTGCGCTCACCTGGCCGGATACCCGGAATGAAACCAGAATGGCGTTTCAGATTGTCGGCGGTATCCTTGGGATTGAACACAATGGCGGTGTAGAAGAAGGCGAAGAAGACAATCAGCGCACCAAACGTCAACATGTATAGCGGCTGACCGTGTCCTAGCGAAGCAAGGATGGCGGATGCCCATCCCGGCAGCGTTTCGGCATTGGAGAAGCCAGCAATTGTTGCAGGCAAAAGCAGCAATGACGAGGCAAAAATTGGAGGTATCACGCCTGCCGTGTTGAGCTTCAACGGCAGGTGCGACGTGTCACCCTGGAACATCTTGTTGCCTACCTGGCGTTTCGGATATTGGATCAACAAGCGCCGCTGAGCACGTTCCATAAACACGATGAAAGCGATAAGCACGATAGCAAGCACGATGATTGCCAGGATCAAGCCGGTCGATAGCGCACCGGTTCTTCCAAGTTCGAGGGTGCCTGATATGGCACTGGGCAGATTTGCCACGATTCCGGCAAATATGATGAGCGAAATTCCGTTGCCGATGCCGCGCGCGGTGATCTGTTCACCCAGCCACATCAGGAACATCGTGCCGCCAACAAGGGTGATTACCGCAGAGATGCGAAACAGCAATCCGGGGTCCGTCACAATACCTGTGCCCCCCTCCAGACCCACAGCAATTGCATAAGCTTGAACGGTGGCCAGCAGCACGGTTCCATAGCGCGTGTACTGATTGATTACTTTCCGGCCTTGTTCGCCTTCCTTCTTCAACTGTTCAAGAGTTGGAATGACCGAAGTCATCAGCTGAACGATGATGGAAGCCGAGATGTAAGGCATAATGCCGAGCGCGAAGATCGCCATTCGAGAGATGGCGCCGCCGGCGAACATATTAAAAACACCCAAAATTCCCTGGCTCTGGCGCGCGAAGGCTTGCGCAAGCGCTTCAGAGTCGATGCCTGGAAGCGGAATGTATGTTCCAAAGCGGTAGATCAGCAAAGCACCAAGCGTGAACCAGATACGCTTCTTCAGTTCTTCCGCCCTGGCAAAAGTCGAAAAATTCAAATTGGACGCGAGTTGTTCCGCTGCCGAGGCCATATGCTTTTCTCCGGAATCGCCGTGCGCCCGATTAAGCGCGCGTCTTGGCGAAATAAGAAATGGAAGCTCAATATGCAAGCGGCGCCTCAAGGCGCCGCGTCACTCACTTCGCAGGTGCAGCGTCTTCTGTTTTTGCCTCAGGAAGCTTTACGCTCCCACCTGCCTTTTCGACCTTTGTGATCGCGGCTTTGGAGGCGCCAGAAGCTTCGATTGTCACTTTCGATGTGATCTCGCCATCCGAAAGAACGCGAAATCCGTCAAGAGCCCTGCGGAAAACGCCTGCTGCCTTCAATGCCTCAAAGTTGATGACCGATTTGGCATCAAGTTTTTTGGCGTCGATGGCAACCTGAATGCGGCCAACTGACACAACATTGAAAGTCTTGGCGTGGATGTTGGTGAACCCGCGCTTTGGCAAGCGGCGGTAAATCGGCATTTGGCCGCCTTCAAAACCATTAATGGCAACGCCCGAGCGGGATTTCTGACCCTTCACGCCGCGACCGGCTGTCTTGCCAGAGCCGGACCCGATACCGCGGCCAAGCCGCTTGCGCGCTTTGGTGGCGCCGTCCACATCTTTGATTTCATTCAATTTCATCGGACTATCTCCTGAGCGATCACGCCTCGTCCACAACGCGGACGAGGTGGGCTACTTTTGCGACCATGCCGCGCACGGATGGTGTATCTTCCAATGTGCTCTTGCGATGCATCTTGTTAAGACCAAGCCCAACCAGCGTTGCACGCTGGTCGCCGGGACGGCGGATCGGGCTGCCTGTCTGCTCAAGTGTGAGCGTCTTGCCTGTTGTTTTCTTAGCCATCATTCAAATCCTCTCGGCGCGAGCGCTTATTCGTCAACGCCGACAACGGTGCTGCGACGGGCTTGCAGTGTCGCGTACTTGATGCCGCGCTGCGCAGCCACATCCTTTGGATGTATCTGCCGCTTGAGGGCATCGAAGGTGGCGCGCACCATGTTGTAGGGATTGGATGATCCAAGCGATTTGGTCACAACGTCAGCAACCCCAACTGCCTCGAACACTGCGCGCATCGGGCCGCCGGCGATGATGCCGGTACCGGCAGGAGCCATGCGAATGACCACGCGTCCAGCGCCATGGCGGCCCTCAACATCATGATGAAGCGTACGGCCGGAGCGGAGCGGAACGAAAAGCATTTCGCGCTTGGCAGCTTCTGTTGCCTTGCGGATTGCCTCCGGTACTTCACGTGCCTTGCCGTGACCAAAACCGACACGGCCCTTTTGATCTCCGACCACGACGAGCGCGGCAAAACCAAAGCGACGACCACCTTTTACAACTTTGGCGACACGATTGATGTGAACGAGCTTGTCAACGAATTCGCTGTCGCGCTCATCACGTCCGCGGTCGCTCTGACCGCCGCGTTCTCTTTGTTGTGCCATATTCCTTATTCCTTGTTTTTTTCCGGAAGCACGGATTGAAATTAGAAGCTTAGACCCGCTTCGCGGGCAGCTTCGGCGAGGGCCTTGACGCGGCCGTGGAAGATATAGGCGCCACGATCGAACACAACTTCGGAAACACCGGCCTTCTTGGCGCGTTCGGCGACCAACTTGCCAATTTGAGATGCGGCAGCCGAATCTGCACCGGTCTTTTTCCCGGATTTGAAATCGGCATCGAGCGTCGAAGCCGAGGCAAGCGTCTTACCCTGCACGTCATCAATGACTTGTGCATAGATGTTCTTGGATGTGCGGTGCACGGAGAGCCTGGGCCGACCGTTTGCAACCGCCTTGATTTGACGGCGAACGCGCGATGCACGACGCTGAATCTTGTCTTTTGACGTGGCCATGAGCCGATTTCCTTACTTCTTCTTACCTTCTTTGCGAACGATCTTCTCGCCCGCATATCTCACGCCCTTGCCCTTGTAGGGTTCGGGGCCACGGAAATCACGGATTTCAGCCGCGACCTGTCCAACTTTTTGCCTGTCGATGCCATTCACAACGATTTCAGTTGGCTTCGGCACAGTAACGGCAATGCCTTCGGGCACCTTGTAAATCACTTCGTGGCTGAAACCGAGCGACAGTTGCAGGTCTTTACCCTGCAAGGCAGCGCGATAACCAACGCCCTGAATCTCAAGCTTGCGTTCAAAGCCATCCTTCACACCAACAAAAATGTTGGCGATCATTGTCCGGGACATACCCCACTTGGAGCGCGCAGGCTTTGAATTATCGCGCGGGTCGACTTTGACCGCGCCGTCGTTCATCGCAACAATCACCTCGTCATGGACCATGAAAGACAATTCGCCTTTCGGACCCTTGGCCTTGACGGTCTGACCATCGACGCTGGCGGTTACACCCGCTGGCACGGCGATGGATTTCTTACCAATACGAGACATTTTTCTGTCCTGTCCGTTCTAATTCCAAGGAAGACCAAACCAAATCAGAAGATTTGGCAGAGAATCTCGCCACCTACGTTCTGCTCACGCGCCTCATGGTCCGCCATGACACCCTTCGGCGTCGACAGGATCGAAATGCCGAGGCCATTGGCCACATGGGGGATTGATTTTGAAGACACATAGACTCGACGGCCAGGCTTGGACACCCGCGAAATTTCACGAATGACTGTATTGCCTTCATGGTATTTGAGTTCGATTTCAAGTTCCGATTTGCCGTTGTCAAAATCGACCTGGCTGTAGTCGCGAATGTAGCCTTCCGACTTCATCACATCGAGAACGCGGACGCGCAGCTTCGAGGCAGGCGAGGATACTTTTGACTTTTTGCGGCCAAGCGCGTTGCGGATGCGCGTCAGCATATCGCCGAGAGGATCACTTAATGACATCAGGGCTCTCCTTACCAGCTCGACTTGACAATGCCCGGGATCAGCCCGAGCGACCCGAGTTCGCGCAACGCGATACGCGACATCCGCAGCTTGCGATAATAGGCACGCGGGCGCCCCGTAACTTCACAGCGATTGCGCACGCGGTTTTTCGCCGAGTTGCGCGGCAATTCCGCCAGTTGCAACTGAGCCTTGAAACGCTCTTCCATTGGCAACGCCTTGTTCGACGTGATTGCCTTCAGTTTTCCGCGTTTAGAAGCAAACCTTTTCACGAGTTTGATGCGGCTCTTGTTCTTCTCGATTGCGCTGGTCTTAGCCATATGTCTTGCCTCTCTGCTTGCCGTTACTGCCGGAAAGGGAAGTTGAAACCACGCAGCAATGCGCGCGCTTCATCATCCGTCTTGGCGGTCGTACAAACCACGATGTCCATTCCCCAGATCTGATCAATCTTGTCGTAGTTGATCTCCGGAAAAATAAGATGTTCTTTGATGCCCATGGCAAAGTTGCCACGACCGTCAAAACTCTTTGCATTCAAACCGCGGAAATCTCGAACACGCGGCAGCGCAATCGTGATCAACCGGTCCAGAAACTCGTACATGCGATCCGCACGCAGCGTCACCATCGTGCCAATCGGCATGTTTTCGCGCACCTTGAAAGTCGCGATCGACGTGCGGGCGTGAGTGATGACCGGCTTTTGCCCGGCAATCAGCGCGAGTTCTTCAGACGCGACAGCCGGCTTCTTTGAATCAGCAGTCGCTTCGCCAACGCCCATGTTCAAGACAACCTTGGTGACCCGAGGGATCTCCATTTCGTTGTTGTATTTGAACTGCTCGAGCAGCTGTTTTCTCACGACGTCAAGATAGAGTTTCTTGAAGCGCGGATGGGTTTTTGCCTCAGCCATTGATAACTTCCCCGGAACGCTTGGCGACCCGCACCTTCTTGCCGTCCTTCATCAGGAACCCGACACGTGTCGGCTTTCCGTCCTTCGGATCAGCGACGCCGAGATTGGACAACTGTATGGGAGCTTCCTTTGAAATGATGCCCGCCTCCTGTGTCTGGCTCTGACGCTGATGGCGCTTGACCATATTGACACCACGCACGACTGCCTTGTCGTCCTTTGGCATCACCTGAATAACTTCACCTGAGCGGCCTTTATCCTTGCCGGTCAGAACGACAACTTTGTCGCCTTTTCTAATCTTCTGCATCGGTGCCTCTCTTCAAAGAACTTCTGGAGCCAGCGAGATGATCTTCATGTGGCTCTTGGCACGAAGCTCGCGTGGAACCGGCCCGAAGATACGCGTGCCAATTGGTTCTTTTTTGTTGTCGATCAGGACAGCGGCATTATTGTCAAATCGAATAACGCTCCCGTCCGCGCGGCGAATGTCCTTGGCGGTACGAACAACCACCGCCTTCATCACATCGCCTTTTTTAACTCGGCCGCGCGGAATGGCTTCCTTGATGGAGACAACGATAATGTCCCCAACCGAAGCGTATTTCCGGTGCGAGCCGCCCAGCACCTTGATGCACATGACACGACGGGCACCCGAATTGTCGGCTACGTCGAGGTTTGTTTGCATCTGAATCATGACTGGTCGCCTTTTTCCATATCAGCCAAGCGCGACAACCGCGCTTGACCCGTTGAACCTGTTATTTTGACGCTTGTTCGCCCAAGACGACCCAACGTTTGTCTTTCGAAATCGGCGCTGATTCCTCAATCGACACCAGATCTCCAACCTTGTGCTGGTTGGTTTCGTCATGCGCCTTGTACTTCTTGGAACGGCGAACCGTCTTCTGCAGCACGGGATGAGAAAAACGGCGCTCAACCTGTACCACAACGGTTTTTTCGTTCTTGTCGCTGACGACGACACCCTGCAATATGCGCTTTGGCATGTCTTTTCCTTTACGCCTTGCTTGCCGCCGCCTTCTGGCGGGCAATTGTTTTGATTCTGGCGATGTCGCGGCGGACAACCTGAACCCGTGCAGTCTTTTCGAGCTGGCCGGTTGCTTTCTGGAAGCGCAGGTTAAACTGCTCCTTCTTCAACTTGGCCAATTCATCATTCAATTGGTCGGCGCTCATCGCCCTGGTGTCAGAGGCTTTCATCATTGCTCTCCCTATTCCGCGATTCGCTGCACGAAGCGGGACAATACCGGTAGCTTTGCGGCCCCGAGGCGCAGTGCCTCACGCGCAACGTCTTCCGGCACACCGCCGATCTCGAACATGATGCGGCCAGGGTGAACGCGGGCGCACCAGAATTCGATGCTGCCCTTGCCCTTTCCCATGCGAACTTCAGTCGGCTTTTTGGAAACCGGCACGTCTGGAAATATGCGAATCCAAACCCGTCCGGCGCGCTTCATGTGGCGCGTGATCGCACGGCGAGCCGCTTCGATCTGGCGCGCGGTTACGCGCTCCGGCTCGGTTGCCTTCAATCCGAATTCGCCGAAATCAATCGACGATCCCGCCTTCGAGTTGCCGTGAATACGGCCCTTGAATTGCTTGCGGAACTTTGTGCGCTTTGGCTGCAGCATCTATCCTTACTCCAAATTCCCTTGTCGCCGATCAGGCGTTTTCACGTCGGCGCGCAGATGATTGAGCATCACCTTCGGTCGCGCGACGTTCAGATGCCATCGGGTCGTGCTCCAGGATTTCGCCCTTGAACACCCACACTTTGACGCCACAAATGCCGTAAGCAGTGGTAGCTTCCGCGCGGCCATAATCCACGTCGGCGCGCAAGGTGTGCAACGGCACACGGCCCTCGCGATACCATTCCATACGGGCAATTTCCGCGCCGCCGAGACGGCCCGAGCAATTGATACGGATACCTTCGGCGCCCAGGCGCATCGCGGATTGAACCGCGCGCTTCATGGCACGCCGGAATGCGATGCGGCGCTCCAGCTGCTGGGCAATCGACTGTGCAATCAGGATGGCGTCAATCTCTGGCTTGCGCACTTCCACAATGTTGAGGCTGGTGTCGCCGCCTGTGATGTCAGCAAGCCGCTTGCGCAGTTTTTCAATATCCGCACCCTTCTTGCCAATGATAAGGCCCGGGCGCGCAGAGTGAATTGTCACGCGGCACTTCTTGTGCGGCCGTTCAATCACGACCTTTGAAACACCGGCCTGCTTCATTTCGCTCATCAGCATGTCACGGATCTTCAGATCCTCATGCAAAAGGCGCCCATACTCACCGGTA
>JANNRN010000084.1:0-2396 GCA_031401375.1 Phyllobacteriaceae bacterium
GACTGCACATAAGTCATTCCCGGAAAAAACTGAAACCGGTTTTCAGCGCAAAATAGGGGCCAAACAGCAGGGCGCCCTTGAAGATTTCGAAGGAAGAGTGAAACGCTGCGGCAATCCATGATTTGCCCAACATGCCCCGCATTGCGTTGACCCGGGTTATTGCCGTTATCATGCGGCCAGTTTATTATGGTCATGCGCATGGCTAATTTGGCCAGTATTGATAGAGTGACATCCGCGATCGTGTGTCTTCTTGCGGCGGCATTCGCCTATTGTCTTGGTGGACGAAGCCTTGGATGAGTGGAAAAGACGACTTCAGGGACCAGTGATGGACAATGGAGACAGCAAGGCCTAGGAATAATTTCAGGCACTTTCTTGCCTGTAAAGATTTGAATAAATAGAAAGGAGCACAACGTGCTACGACATGACAGCGTCTGGGCCGCCATTGACGCCCTCGCCGCCAAGAACGACCTGTCCGCCTCCGCATTGGCCAGGAAGGCAGGCCTTGATCCGACGACTTTCAACAGGTCGAAGCGACGGGGAACCGACGGCAGACCACGCTGGCCATCGACAGAATCCATTGCCAAGGTCATGAACGCAACAGGATCATCACTTAACGAATTTGTGCGCCTCCTGGAGACAATCGGTCCACGGGCGCCTGAGACGAAGTCCCAAACCATCGCGCAGGCGCCATTGGTCGGCTTTGCCCAGGCCGGAAAGGGCGGATTTTACGAGGATGCAGGATTTCCTGTCGGACACGGGTGGGAACAAGTCGACTATCCGGCAAATAACCCGGGGACGTCACTTGCCTTGCAAGTTTCAGGCGACTCGATGTTGCCGCTCTATCGCGACGGCGACACCATTATCATAGCCCCTGAGGCCCTCGTTCGCCGCGGCGACCGGGTTGTTGTGCGAACCCTTGATGGCGAAGTGATGGCCAAGGTTTTGCACCGCATGGGTGAGGATACCGTAACGCTGACATCTCTCAACCCTGATCATGCCGATATTGTCCTCGACCGGTCTGCCGTTGACTGGGTCGCGCGGATCATCTGGGCCAGCCAGTAAGAAAATGCTGCGCAGCGCAGCCTTGATCGGGCTCATGCTGTCCGGCGCGGCGCTCGCGGCGGTCTTGGTTATGGCAATTTCACAGCAACATCGCGACATGGGCGACCCCGGGATTTCGCAAGCTGCAAGGACTGCATCTGTTGTTGCCGGTGCGACTGACAATCCGCCCGAACTTGCCGGGGCAAAGTCACCCGCGATGGACCGGGCCAACCTTCCCGTGCCGAAAGGCGATATTGTCCGCGAAATGGCGCGCGCGCCCTTGAGCCCCCTTGCCGCACCGCCTCCCCCCGCACCGCCGCCCGACCCTGACAGCCTTCCGAGAAAATGGCGGTTGATCCATCAGACCGTCGCCACAGCGGCCGGGGTGCTCGACACGGATGGCCTCACACTGGTCCTGCCCGGCATCGATGCGGTTGCAAGCAATGAAATGTGTGTGCGCGCGGGCCTGTCCTGGCCGTGCGGCATGGCGGCCCGCACCGCGTTTCGGGCCTATCTGCGCGGACGGGCGCTCAATTGCCGCGTTCCAGACAAGCGCCTGGAGATTACCATTCTGGCGGAATGCCTGCTGCAGGGGGAAGATCCGGCGCGGTGGCTGGTCAGCGCGGGCTGGGCCAGGGCCAAGCCAGATGGACCTTTTGTGGAAGAGGGCAAGCAAGCCCTCAAGATGAGCAAGGGGATTTTTGGCCCGCCAATCAACTGACGCGAGCGCCGGTGCGCTTTGACCTTCCCCGTGCATTCATGGATTTACCGGGAAGTGCGGCGTCTTTTCCCAGAAATGGGGAACGCGAAAGAGCTGCCACAGCGCCCGCCATGCGGCGATCGATTGCAGTGTCCAATACCATGGCAGGCGGACTGCGACCCCGGTCAGGGACAGGGTGCGTTCCGCCGGTCTTGCGCGGGCTCCCAGCACCAGAAATCCAAAATGCCCGAGCAGAACATTGACGAGGTCAATAACAAAAATCGCAAGGCCGAAGCGCGTCAGGTCATGGTCAGGGTCGACCAAAGCCGACACGCCGAGCCATGACATTTCCACGATCATGACGGGATAGACCATGGCAGACAGAAGCATGCCAATGGTGAGGCATTGAAAAATCAACCAGTTTGCGGCGCCAACCTGGCGAAAAAGCGAAGCCGGTTGACGCATATGCACGAGCCATGTCTGAAGCCAGCCCTTGAACCAGCGCGTGCGTTGCGGCAGCCATTGTGAAAATTCAGTCGGGGCATCCTCCAATGTGGGCAATGTCAGCATCTTGGTGCGATAGCCCATGCGAAACAGGCGCGCGCCCAAATCGGCGTCTTCCGTGACATTGTACGGATCCCAACCGCCGATTTCA
>JANNRN010000085.1:0-3635 GCA_031401375.1 Phyllobacteriaceae bacterium
TTACCTTTCATTTTGAATGACATAGGCCACTTGGCGCGCGTCAGTGTTTGCGTGAAATGCGGATGCGCTGCAAGTCCCGTTCATGCTGTTCTGGACAGGCTGAAACCATATGGCTACAAGCGATTCTTCCCGCCCGGGAAACGATAAACCACCGGAAAACAAGGGTGCGTGAATGAGTGGCGTCAACGAAGTCCGTTCGGCTTTTCTGGATTATTTTCGCAAGAATGGTCATGAAATTGTTGATTCAAGCCCGTTGGTGCCGAGAAACGATCCAACGCTGATGTTCACCAATGCCGGTATGGTGCAGTTCAAGAACGTGTTCACCGGGCTTGAGCAGCGGCCCTATTCGCGCGCGGCGACGTCGCAGAAGTGCGTACGGGCCGGGGGCAAGCACAATGATCTTGACAATGTCGGCTACACCGCGCGCCACCACACATTCTTTGAAATGCTCGGCAATTTCTCGTTCGGCGACTATTTCAAAGAGCGTGCCATCGAGCTTGCCTGGAACCTTCTGACCCGCGATTTCGGCCTCGACAAGTCCAGGCTTCTGGTCACTGTCTATCACACGGATGACGAGGCCGCCGGCCATTGGAAGAAGATCGCCGGTCTTTCTGATGAGCGGATCATCCGCATCCCGACATCGGACAATTTCTGGGCGATGGGCGATACCGGTCCGTGCGGGCCTTGTTCGGAGATCTTTTTCGATCATGGTGACACGATCGCCGGCGGGCCGCCCGGCAGCGCTGATCAGGATGGCGACCGTTTCATCGAAATCTGGAATCTGGTGTTCATGCAGTTCGAGCAGATCACGCCGCAAGAGCGCATCTCGCTGCCGCGTCCTTCCATCGACACCGGCATGGGGCTGGAACGCGTTGCCGCCGTGCTGCAGGGCCGGCATGACAATTATGATATCGACCTGTTCAAATCGCTGATCCGCGCGTCGGAAGAGGCGACCGGTGTCAAGGCCGAGGGCGGCAACCGGGCCAGCCACCGGGTCATCGCCGATCATCTTCGCGCCGCCTCATTCCTGATTGCTGACGGCGTGCTGCCGTCCAACGAGGGCAGGGGCTATGTGCTGCGCCGCATCATGCGCCGGGCCATGCGCCATGCCCAGATGCTGGGCGCGCGTGACCCGTTAATGTACCGGCTGGTTCCGGCCCTGATTGCCGAAATGGGGCTTGCCTATCCTGAACTCGTTCGCGCCGAGGCGATGATTACCGAAACGCTGCAACTTGAGGAAACACGTTTTCGCAAGACGCTGGAGCGCGGCTTGTCCCTGCTGGGCGATGCCACGCAAACGCTCAATTCCGGCGATGAGCTTGATGGCGAGACGGCCTTCAAACTTTACGACACCTATGGCTTTCCGCTGGACTTGACGCAGGATGCGTTGCGCCAGCGCGGCATTTCGGTGGATACCACGACGTTTGCAGCCGCCATGGAGCGGCAAAAGACCGAAGCGCGGGCTAATTGGGCGGGTTCGGGCGAGGCGGCGACTGAAACCGTCTGGTTCGCGGTCAAGGACAGGGCCGGCTCAACCGAGTTTCTCGGCTATGAGACCGAAAAGGCGGAAGGGGTCATCACCGCATTGGTTGCCAAGGGCGGCATTGTGGAAACCGCTTCAGCCGGTGACGAGATTGCCATCGTCGTCAACCAGACACCGTTTTATGGCGAATCCGGCGGCCAGCAGGGCGATGCCGGCATGATTGCCGGCGATGGATTCAAGGTCGAGATCCGCGATACCCAGAAGAAGGGTGACGGCGTTTTCGTGCATTTGGGCCGCGTTGTTTCCGGCACCGTCAAGACCGGCGCGCCGGTTGAACTGGCGGTTGATCACGGGCGCCGGACACGGCTGCGCGCCAATCACTCGGCCACGCATCTTTTGCATGAGGCCATGCGCGAAGTTCTCGGCACCCATGTCGCGCAGAAAGGGTCGCTCGTTGCCCCGGACCGGCTGCGATTTGACTTTTCCCATTCAAAGCCGGTCAGCGATGACGAGATTTCGCGCATTGAGGCGATGGCGAACGAGATCATCCTGCAAAACGCGCCGGTCTCAACCCGGCTCATGGCGGTGGACGATGCCATTGCCTCCGGCGCCATGGCGCTGTTTGGCGAGAAATACGGCGAGGAGGTGCGCGTGGTGTCGATGGGTACGGGTCTGCATGACGACAAGGCCGGCAAAACCTATTCCATTGAACTGTGCGGGGGAACGCATGTGCGCCAGACAGGTGACATCGGTCTGGTGCGTGTTGTCTCCGAGGGCGCGGTCGCTGCCGGCGTCCGGCGGCTTGAGGCGCTGACTGGGCAGGGCGCGCGTCAGTATCTTGATGAACAGGACCGGCGCTTAAAGGCGGTTGCCACTGCCCTGAAGTCGACGCCCGCTGACGTGCTCGCCCGTGTCGAAGGCCTGCTTGAGGACCGTAAAAAACTGGAGCGCGAATTGCGCGAGGCCAACAAGAAGCTGGCTCTGGGCGGCAATGGCGCCGGAGACAATGCTGAGCAGATCGGCGATATCAGGTTTCTTGGCAAGGTGGTCTCCGGCGTCGAGCCGCGCGACCTCAAGCCCTTGGCTGCCGAAGCATTGCAGTCGCTTGGCGTGGGCATTGTCGGCTTTATCGGCGTTTCAAATGAGGGCAAGGCGAGCGCCGTGATCGGTGTTTCGCCTGATCTTGTCGCCCGTCACTCGGCCATTGATCTCGTGCGCATTGCGGCCTCTTGCCTTGGCGGCAGCGGCGGCGGCGGCCGGCCGGATTTGGCGCAGGCCGGCGGGCCGGACGGGTCAAAGGCAAATGACGCCATCGATGCGCTGAAGGCAGCCATCGCGGGCTAGTCGCCTGCGTCAACGAAAATGATGGATATTATTCACCCTCAGTGCTGCCCCTCATCCGCCCCTACCGGGGCACCTTCTCCCCGCAAGCGGCGTGGAGAAGGGGTCTGAGACGCCCGCGAACCCCTTCTCCACCGTTCTTACGGGGAGAAGGTGGCCCGCAGGGCCGGATGAGGGGCAGCGCCGGGGTTCGAGTTTACCTGTCATTTTCAATGACATAGGCCACTAGCGCGGTCAGGTTTGCTGCGGGTAGCGCACATCCATCTCGGCGAGTGACCGGGCCGCGATCTGTTCGAGAACGCCATGATCTATCTTGGCTAAATCCTTGACGTACAGGCATGATTTGCCGCGCGTGTGCGGCCCCAAACGCGCAAGAAGCGCCGCTCGATTGTCGTAGCCGGTCATCATGTAAATGGTCATTGCGGCCTTTCTCGGCGAAAAACCGATCCGCAAGTAAGTGCCGGAATGGCCGCTGTCATATTTGTAGTGATACTGGCCAAATCCAATGATCGACGGCCCCCACAGCACCGGCTTGGAACCGGTCAGCCGCTCCATCATTTCCATGAGGAATGCGGACTCGCTCCTGCGTTTTTCCGATTCGACTGTCTTCAGAAACCCTGTGACTGCCTGCGCATCAGGCAGGGTCTTTTGCTGATAGGCCATGGCCTTAAACCATCAGTTTGGCTTGGTTGGCGCCGATATGTCGAATTCGCCAAGCATTTTTTCCAGTTCATCGTCCAGACTTTCATCCGGTTGCATCGCCGCTGCTGCCGGGACGGGCCGCGGATCGGCGGGACGCGAGCCCGGGAGC
>JANNRN010000086.1:0-16384 GCA_031401375.1 Phyllobacteriaceae bacterium
TCTGAAAATTGACCCCGAGGACGCCCTGAAAGCAACGAATGACAAGTTCCGCCGGCGCTTCCGCCACATTGAGGATCAGTTGAATCTGCAGGGCAGCGAGCTTGGCGCGGCATCCCTTGACGAGATGGAAGCCTTGTGGACAGACGCAAAGCAACAGGAGAAAACAGATTGAGTTTCAATGCTGTGCGAGCTTTTCCTCAAGTTGCTTTCTTGAAAGCGCGCTCATCCGCAGGTTGAACGAAACAGTCCCGTCATCATTGTCCATGCGTGAAATGATTTCCGCGTTGCGGTAGATCCAGTCGAGGTCCCCCATCATGGATCGCGGCAGGGTCACATGCGTCTCGCCAAGTGCTCCCGCCAGGCTTTCCTCGATCATGCCAAGCAGGGTGGCGACCCCCTCGCCGGTGATCGCCGACACGGCCACCGTCCGTCGCGTCCCGCCTGTGCGGTCGTTCAACGCCGCAAACCGGGCGGCTTGCTCCGCGGGGTCGATCAGATCGACTTTGTTCCAGATGTCGATGACCATCTTGTCTTGTTCTGCGCTGATTCCCAAATCCGCAAGGATCCGGTTGACGTCGTTCGCCTGCGCGGCGGTGTCAGGGTCGGCAATGTCGCGCACATGCAGGATAAGGTCCGCCTCGATGACCTCTTCCAGCGTTGCGCGAAAGGCTGCCACCAGATGCGTCGGCAGATTTGAAATGAACCCGACCGTGTCCGACAGGATGCAAATCCGCCCATGCGGCAGCTGCAACCGGCGCAGTGTCGGATCAAGGGTTGCAAAGAGCATGTCCTCAGCCAGAACCCCTGCTCCGGTCAGCTGGTTGAACAAAGTCGACGTGCCCGCGTTGGTGTAGCCGACCAGCGCCACAACGGGGTTCGGAACCTTCTTGCGCTTGGCGCGATGCAGTTTGCGCGTGCGGGTGACCTGTTCAAGATCGAGCTTCAGCCGGTCAATCCGGTCCTGGAGCATGCGCCGGTCGAGTTCGATCTGGGTTTCACCCGGGCCGCCGAGAAAGCCGCCGCCGCTTCGTTGCCGCTCCAGATGGGTCCAACTCCTGACCAAGCGGCCTTTCTGATAGGTCAGGTGTGCGAGTTCGACTTGCAGCACACCTTCCTTCGTCTTGGCGCGACGCCCGAATATCTCGAGGATGAGCCCGGTGCGGTCAATGACCTTTGTATTCAGGGAACGTTCAAGATTGCGCTGCTGAACTGGCGTTAGCGGGTGATCGACAATCACCAGGCCGATCTCCATTTCCGCGACCACGCTTGCGATCGCCGCAACAGTGCCGCTCCCGATCAGTGTCGCAGGCCTCGGCGCCGATATTTTCAGCGTTTCGCTATGGACAACATCAAGGTCAATCGCCGCCGCCAAACCACGGGCTTCCTCAAGCAGGGCCTCCAGGCTTCTTGAACTTTCGCCCTGCGCGTTTGGCTGCAAATATTGGCGCGCCAGTTGAGGAACGATGATCGCGGCGCGCGTCCTTGCCACGCTCGTCTGCCTGCCCGTGTTCGCCTTGAGTTTGCCGCGCGTTGTCAAAACCCGCTCAGTGGTCGTCGTCCTCGCCTTCAAACATCTGAACCGGCATGCTCGGCATGATGGTCGAGATCGCGTGCTTGTAGACGAGTTGAGAATGGCCATCGCGGCGCAGGAGAACGCAGAAATTGTCAAACGATGTCACCACGCCGGTGAGCTTGACTCCGTTGACCAGAAAAATCGTCAGCGAGTTCTTCTGTTTGCGGACTGAATTGAGGAAGAGATCCTGGAGATTTTGCGATTTCTCAGCCATTTTTCTGCTTTCTGCTGGGCGCCTGCAGACGCTCGCTGGTTGTTTTTGGGCCGGTGCGGATCAAGCTTAATACACCTGAAGTGCAGTGCAAATAAACCGCTGGTTGCCAACATGTCATTTCGGGTTATCAGGCCTTTGTTTTTTCCGCAACGTCAAAAAATGTCTCACGCAATGAAAGTGAGAGGCTGCCGGGGCTGCCATTTGCAACCGGAGTTCCGTCGATTGACACAACCGGCATGATCAACGTGGTCGCCGCCGATATGAAGGCTTCCCGCGCTTGTTTCGCGTCTTCGACTGTGAACTCGCGCTCGTCAATTTGGAGCCCGAGCTTTGCCGCTACGTCAAACAACGTCGTGCGGGTGACGCCGCGCAAAATGCCGTGTTCGGCGGGTCTTGTGACCAACACGCCATCGCGTGTGATGATCCACGCATTGGTCGCGGCGCCCTCTTTGACAAATCCCCGTTCATCGACGAACCAAGCCTCGGCGGCTCCTGCTTCCTTGGCCTTTTGCCGGGCAAGAACGTTGGGCAGCAGACCTATCGTCTTGATGTCAACGCGGTCCCAGCGGTTTTCCAGAACCGTGATCACATTGATGCCTTTGGCTGCCCGCGCATTGCTTGCTGCGCGATCCGTGTTCTTTGCCGTGATGACGAGCGACGCCCTGTTCGAGGCCGCCGGAAACACGTGATCGCGTTTGGCGACACCGCGTGTGACCTGAAGATAGAACATCCCGTCTGTGACGCCATTGCGGCGCACCGTCTCCCTGATGACGCGAGTCAGGGATTGCCGTGACATCGGGCGCTGAATGGCAAGCTCGCTCAGCGAGCGGTCAAGCCGGTCGAGGTGACGTGTCAGATCGACGATAAAGCCGTCACGAACCTCGCAAACCTCGTAAACGCCGTCCGCGAATTGATAACCGCGATCCTCAACATGGACCATGGCCTCTGCATGCATCACATAGCGTCCGTTAACATAGGCAACACGCGACATTCCTAAACTCCCAGTGACTTCAGTTTGCGATGCAGCGCCGAGCGCTCCATGCCGACGAACTCCGCGGTGCGCGAAATATTGCCGCCAAAGCGGTTGATCTGCGCCACCAGATATTCCTTTTCAAACAGCTCGCGTGCTTCCCTGAGCGGCAGGGCCATAATGTGCTGGTCGCTTTGATTGGGGGCCCTTGGCAGCGTGTCGCCCACTTCGGCCGGCAACATGTCGGCGGTGATCACAGTGCCTTCACCATCTCCCCGGGCAAGGATGAGCAGTCGTTCGACATTGTTGCGCAGTTGGCGGATATTTCCCGGCCAGTTATGCGCCTGCAGCACGGCCATGGCATCGTCACCGATGGGCCGCAACTTGATGCCGGACTGTTCAGCCACATGCTTGGCGAAATAATGAACGAGCATGGGCACATCCTCGCGCCGGTCCGAAAGCGGCGGCACCATCACCGGCACAACGGCCAACCGGTGATACAGGTCTTCGCGGAACCGGCCTTCGGCGATCAGGCCTTCGAGGTTTTGCGCCGTTGACGAGATGATCCTGACGTCCACCTTCACGCGCCTGGTGCCGCCCAGCCGCTCAAACTGCTGGTCAACCAGGACACGCAAAATGCGGTTTTGCGTTTCGCGCGGCATGTCGGCGACCTCATCGAGGTAAAGGATGCCGCCATGCGCTTCCTCAAGCGCGCCAATCTTGCGCTCGCCGCCGGTCATTTCCGTTCCGAACAGTTCAATCTCCATTCGTTCGGGGGTGATGACGGCAGCATTGATCGACACGAAAGGACCGTTCGCCCGGGCGGAGCGTGCATGAATGGCGCGTGCGACCATTTCCTTGCCCGAGCCTGAAGCGCCAAAGATCATGACGCGGCTGTTGGTCGGTGCGACGCGCTCGATCGTCTGGCGCAAGTTGTTCATGGCGAATGAAGTGCCGATCAGGTCAGCGCTGTCGCTGCTCTTTCGTTTCAACTCGCTGACTTCGCGTTTCAGCCTTGACGTTTCCAGCGCGCGTTCGGCCACCAGCACGAGCCGGTCAGCCTTGAAGGGTTTTTCGATGAAATCATAGGCGCCGCGCTTGATCGCCGAAACCGCGGTTTCGATATTCCCATGACCGGAGATCATCACGATTGGCAGGCCCGGATGAATCTGTCTGATCTCGTCAAGCAGTGACAGCCCGTCGAGCCGGCTGCCCTGCAGCCAGATATCCAGAAACATCAGCCTCGGCACACGTTCCGTAATCGCGGCCAAGGCGGAATCGGCATCCCGGGCTGTGCGGGTCTCATATCCTTCGTCGCTCAGAATCCCCGCGACGAGTTCCCGGATGTCTTCTTCGTCGTCTACTATCAGGATATCAGCCGCCATGATTCAACAACTCGCTTGCACTCTGCACTTTGTTTTCAGTTTCACGCTGGTTTTTTAGATCGGAAATGCCGGGAGCCGGTGACGGTTGCGGCCCGGCAGAAAGAGGAAACACCATTCTGATGGTGGCGCCGCGGCCTTCGTGGAAATTCTCGTCGGCATCCTGCAAGGACAGGGTTCCACCATGGTCCTCGACAATCTTCTTGACGATCGCAAGACCCAGCCCCGTCCCCTTTTCACGCGTCGTCGTATAGGGCTCCAGCAACCTTTGCCGGTTTTCGCGCGGCAACCCCTTGCCATTGTCCATAACGTCGACCACGATCTTTTCGCCGGAACGGCTTGCCCTGATCAGAACGTGGCCGGCCGTCTGCGAATCCTCCGTCATGCGCGCATCGATGGCCTCAGCCGCGTTCTTGATGATATTGCCGAAGGCCTGGGCGATCATCCGGTTGTCAAAACTGCCCGGCAATGGCTCGTCCGAGATCTGTTTCTCGAACTCGATGCCGGGGCGGCCCACCTCGACAAGGAAAGCGGCCTCGCGCAGCGGATCGCGAAGGTCAATCTGCTTGAAAGTGGGTGTCGGCATGCGGGCAAAGCCGGAGAATTCGTCGACCATGCGGCCGATGTCACCCACCTGTCTGATGATGGTTTCGACGCACTGGTCGAAGACCTCCCGGTCTTCAGTGATGACTTTGCCGTAGCGGCGCCGGATACGCTCGGCGGACAGCTGGATCGGGGTCAACGGATTCTTGATCTCATGGGCGATCCGGCGCGCAATGTCGGCCCATGCCGAGGAACGCTGGGCCTGCATGAGATCGGTAATATCGTCGACGGTCACAACATAGGAATGCCCTTCGTGCGAGGTTCCCTGCTCCACTGTGATCTTGACGTTGAAAGTGCGCTCGACGCCCTTGCGCAGAAACCCGGTCTGCTCGACATAAACGGTCCGGTCCGAACCTTTGGCGCGTTCAAACACCCGGCCGATTTCAGGTGCGACCACGTTCAGCATCTGACCTATGGCGGCGTCGGCCGGGACGGCGATCATCTCTTCGGCTGACTTGTTGACGATGGTGATCGTGCCGTCGGGATCAATGCCGATAATCCCGGCCGATACACCTTCGAGCACCGCCTCGGAAAAGCGTCTTCGTTCGTCAATCTGGTCCTTGGCCGCAAGGATTTCGTTGCGCTGCGTCCTGAGTTGGGTTGTCATCTTGTTGAACGTGTCCGAAAGCGAGGCAACGTCCCCGTCAGAGCGGCGCACCGGCAAGGCGATGTCAAGATTGCCTTGCGCAACTTCATCGGCGGCGCCGATGAGCAGTCGAATGGGCCGCACCAGCCGGTCAGCTACCGCAATACCCGTCCAGATGGCGGACAGAAGAACCACAAGAGTGAGCCCGAGATAGAGCAGCGCAAACGCGATCTGGGTGATTGTCCTGTTCGCCTCCAGACCGGTATATTCCTCGGCATTGGCCTTGACGATCTGCAATGCCTTGATCAACTCCGGATCAACGGTGCGGATCGTGTAAAGAAACGCGCCTTCGATCTCTTTCAATTTGAGCACGGCGCCGACAAGATTTCGGGTCCGCGGCGGAATGAGTACCGGGCGCCCGTCATCCGCCGTGTCGATGACATCCTGGGGAGCTGGCGGCAAATCGATCTTCGTGTTGGTGCGCGCCGTAATTATCAAGTCGCCATTGCGCCGCAGCAGACTTGCCCCGACAAGACCGCGTCCGGCGCTTTGCCGGTCAAGCAATTCCTGAAAGCCGTTGCGGTCCAGGCTGAAGAGTGTGCGGGCAGCATCCAGATCCACGGCCATCGACAGCGTTGTTCCCTGAAGATTACGGGCGTTATCTTCGACATAGGATTGGGCGATGCTGATGGAAGAGCTGACGATCTCCTTCGTCCTGACCTCAAACCATCGATCAAGGCCAACATTGAGCGTGAAAGCCGCGACAATGGCGACAGCAATGGCGGGAACGGCGGCCACAAGCGAAAACAGCGCCACAATGCGCACATGGAGCCGTGCCGCCGCGCGCTGATTTTTCCGAGCCGTCAGGATGCGGTTGACTTCCCTGACAATCAAACCGATCAGCAAAAGGATGAGAATGCCGTTCACAATGGCGAGTGCTGTTGTGATTTCCTGCGACGGGCGGACCGGTGTCAGGCCCATCAGCACAAGAAACGAGAAAACGGCGGTAACCAGCGCGGAGATAACAACGATCAAACCGGATTGCGCCAGCAGTTTGCGGCCCTCGGCGGCCAGAGGGACAGGCTGTCCGGTCCCGTTTTTCGCGGTAGTTGCGGTCATTGCCAGAATCGGGCTCTCCACCTCGTTCGTTGCGAGCTTGCAACACATTGTGGCGGATTTACAACAAAGTCTTCGTCTGGTGGCAATTCACAAATTCTGTCAGGACGGAACAATCTTCCCGCGCCGGGTCAATTTCCCGCAGACCGGTACACGGAAATGCCGAGTTCGCGGATTTTCTTGCGCAAGGTGTTCCGGTTGAGCCCCAGCAATTCAGCTGCGCGGATCTGGTTGCCGCGCGTTGCCGTCAGGCATGCAAGCAGCAGGGGCCTTTCGAACTCAGCCAATACGCGGTCGTAAAGGCCGGAGGGCGGCAAGGCATCGCCATGTTTGGCAAAATATCCCTGCATGTTGAGTTCGACTGCCTGCGAAATGGTCAATTGTGCATCCCAATTGACCGGATCAGCTCCAGATGAGGGGTAACCCTGTTGCGCCTGCAATTCGTTCTCGATGATCTCCGCGCTGATTTCCTCCTGCGGGTAGAGCGCGGCGAGCCGGCGGACAAGGTTTTCAAGTTCGCGCACATTGCCCGGCCATTGGTATTTCCGCATGAGGTCAAGGCCTGCAACTGATATCCGCTTGGAGGCAAGTCCCTCCTTTTCTCCCATCCGGAAGAAGTGGCGCGTCAGATCGGCCAGATCCTCCGCCCGCTCGCGCAGAGGCGGAAGCCGCAGCGGAACCACGTTCAGGCGATAATAAAGATCCTCGCGGAACTGGCCTTGTTGGATAAGAACACGCAAATCCTTGTTGGTGGCCGCCACGATGCGCACATCGGTCTTGATCGGGGAGCGGCCGCCGACTGTTGTATATTCGCCTTGCTGAAGGACACGCAGCAGCCGGGTCTGCGCTTCCATCGGCATGTCGCCGATCTCATCAAGAAAGAGGGTGCCGCCTTCGGCCTGCTCAAAACGCCCCGTCGCGCGGGCCATGGCCCCGGTGAATGCGCCCTTCTCGTGGCCGAACAGTTCAGATTCGATGAGGTCACGCGGGATGGCCGCCATGTTGATGGCGACAAACGGTCCGGATTTGCGTCTGCCAAATTCATGCAGGGCGTTGGCGACCAGTTCTTTGCCTGTCCCTGATTCACCAAAAATAAGCACGGTGAGGTCCGTCTGCATCATGCGCGCAAGCACCCGGTAAATGTCCTGCATCGCGGGCGATCGGCCGATAAGCGGCATGTTTTCGGCGATTTCCTCACGTGGACCCGGTTCGCCGCGCGGCTTTGGTTCGGCGAGCGCGCGCCCGGTAATGCGCACCAGTTCGGTCAGATCGAACGGTTTGGGCAGATAATCATAGGCACCCTTTTCGGAGGCGCGCACCGCCGTCATGAACGTGTTTTGCGCACTCATCAGGACGACCGGCAGCAGCGGACGCATTTTCTTGATGCGCGGCAGCAGATCGAATGCGTTTTCGTCTGGCATGACAACGTCGGAGATGACAAGGTCGCCCTCTCCCGACGAGACCCAGCGCCAGAGCGTTGCCGCGTTGGACGTCACCTTGACCTCGTAGCCGGCGCGGGACAGCGCCTGGCTGAGCACTGTGCGGATGGCGGCATCGTCATCAGCGATCAGGATTGTTCCCTTGCTCATCTTGCCGGAACCTCCCCCGTTCGCCGGTCTTCTTCGGGCAAAAGGTCGCCCTTGTAGGCAGGCAGCATGACGCGGAATGTCGTGCGGCGCGGCTGCGAGTCGCACTCGGCAACGCCGCCATGGTCACGCACGATCTTGGCCACCAGCGCCAGACCCAATCCCGATCCGTTCTGCTTGGTGGTGACGAACGGGTCAAAAAGATGCGGCAGAAGATCCGCCGAAACGCCATGGCCGTTGTCATGCACGCAGAACTCGAGCGGCAGTGAGACGCGATCCCTTGTGCCGGGCAGCGAAAGGCGGATGCCCGGGCGGAACGCCGTCGACAGAGTGATCTCGCCCGCCTGTTCCATGCCGATCGATTCAGCGGCATTCTTGACGAGATTGAGGAACACCTGAACCAGTTGATCGCGATTGGCATGCACCGGCGGCAGCGACGGGTCATAGTCCTCGACAAACTTGATATGACTGGCAAAGCCGTTCTTCGCGATGGATTTGACGTGATCCAGAACCACGTGAATATTCACCGGCTGACGTGAAATCGGCCGCTCGTCAGAAAACACCTCCATGCGGTCAACCAGCGAGACGATCCGGTCGGTTTCGTCCGTGATCAGCTTGGTGAGTTCGCGGTCGGCGTCGCTGACGACGCTTTCCAGCAGCTGCGCCGCGCCTCTGATGCCCGAAAGTGGGTTTTTGATTTCGTGCGCCAGCATTGAGGCAAGTCCGACGACGGAGCGGGCTGCGCCAAGATGCGTCATTTGCCGGTCCAGCTTGTCGGCCATTGAGCGTTCCTGGAACATGACGGCAACGATCCCCGGCAATTCCGGACATGGCGATACATAGAGGTCGACGATCCGGTCGCCGCCAAGCCGCGGTGAAGAAATGTCGACCTTGTATTCATTGACCGGAATGGAGAGGCTGCGCACCTGTTCGACAAGGGCAAGCAGCGGACTGCCGAAGGGGATGAAATTGTGCAGGACGCTGCGCGCCAAAGCCGCGCGGCTCGCCCGAAACAGTGATTCCGCATCGGCATTGGCATGGATGATATAGCCGTCCGGATCGACAAGGATCACCGCGTGACGAATATTGTTGAGCGCCACTGCGGCAAGTTCAGGCGCGGAATGCGCTGCGGCTTCCGGCGTGTTCATGCCGCGATTTGCCCGGGTTCTGCCTGTTGCATTTCCCCCGAAAAGGCCTGCCTCAGCAAGCGCAACACGCCATCGGGTTCAGTGCCGGTCAGGATATTCTGTTTGAGCGCCTTCGGTGTGCCTGATGCATGCTTGTCCAAATACCAGCCGAGGTGCTTGCGCGCATGGCGCAGCCCCGGCTCCCGTCCGTAGAGAGACAACATCGCCTCATAATGGGCGGTGACATAGTCAGTGAGCTGCGGCCCCGGATGTCCCCTGTCATGGTCAGATCCCGCGGCCTCTTGCGCAATCGCGCCGGCAAGCCAGGGCATGCCACAGGCGGCCCTGCCCAACATGACCGCGTCCGCCCCGGAACGATCCAGTGCCTTGCAGGCATCGGTGAGGTTGCCTATGTCGCCGTTAACGACAAGCGGCACGCAAACGGCCTGCCGGACCAGGCGCACGGCATCCCAGTCGGCGCTCCCCTGATAAAACTGGCAACGCGTGCGGCCATGCACCGTCACCATTGCAATCCCGGATGCCTCCGCGCGTCGCGCCAGTTCCGGCGCGTTGATGGAGCCGGTATCCCAACCGAGCCGCATCTTGAGTGTCACCGGCACCGTGACGGCTTTGAGCGTGGCGTCGATCAACGTCATCGCATGGTCAAGATCGCGCATCAGCGCCGAGCCGGAGTATCCGCCGGTCACCTTCTTTGCCGGGCAGCCCATGTTGATGTCGATCATCGCCGCGCCTTCATCTTGCGCGCGCTTTGCCGCCTCGCCCATCCAGAACGCCTCGCGGCCTGCCAGTTGCACCACATGATTGACGAGATCGCCTCCCGACGCGCGCATGGACGATTTGCCATCTCGCTGGCAAAACTCCGCGCTTGCGACCATCTCCGACACCACCATTCCAGCCCCGGCCTTTTGGGCGAGGCGCCTGAATACGATGTCGGATACGCCCGACATCGGCGCTAGAAACACCCTGTTGGCGAGCGTCACCGCGCCGATTTGCAACGGCGTTGCCAGTTTGGCGCCAGGAGAAGCCGACTTTGCACTTGGGTGAGTGTTCTGGATCATGATGAAAACTTGTGCAGATTGTCTGCCGCCTGTTTCATAGTCACAACGCCGCGCGCCCGCAAGTGCGGAACACTTGGTCAATTTCAAACTTGGCGTCCGTGTTTTTCTCTGGTCTTTCGCCGTGTCTGCTCTATCAGTTCGAGGAATGGCGTTTACGGGGCTCCGTTTTGGCGAAAACCGATCATGAAAGAGATATTGCTGCCGTGCTCGTCGCAGCCGGAAGGGGCGAGCGCGCGGGCTCGCCTTTGGAGGGGCCGAAGCAGTATCGGCTGATCGGCGGCGAACCGGTCATCACGCGTTCCATTCAAGCCTTTATCAAGCACCCTCGGGTCAGGGAGATTGTCGCGGTCATTCACGCGGATGACCTGGCGCTTTTCCGCCGGTGCTGGCCGCAGGCTGACGAGAGAGTGCGTTTCGTTCTCGGCGGCGAGACGCGGCAGGCTTCGACGCGGCTGGGCCTGCTGACACTGCGCGAAAACCCGCCGCGTTACGTCATGATTCATGATGCCGTGCGGCCCTTTGTCGACAGGACGCTTCTCGACCGTATCGCGGAGAACCTCGGTGATGACACCGGTGTCGTTCCCGCCCTGCCCGTTACTGATACGATCAAAAGGCGCAACAGCAAGGGGCTGGTCTCCGGTACGGTGTCGCGCAACAACCTCTTCACTGTGCAGACGCCCCAGGCATTTTCCTATCTTCGCATCATTGATGCCCATGAAGAGGCATTCCAAAGCGAGATCCAGGACTTTACCGACGATGCATCAATTGCCGAGTTCACCGGAATGGCGGTCAAGCTTGTCGAAGGATCGCCGGACAACATCAAGCTGACCTTCAAACGGGATATTGAAATGGCGGATTTGAAGCTCAAAGGATCACCCGGGTTGCCGGACGTGCGCGTTGGCAATGGCTATGATGTTCATGCGCTTGAACCGGGAAGTCACGTGACGCTTTGCGGCATCAAGATCGAGCATACGGCGCGGCTCTCCGGTCATTCAGATGCCGACGTTGCCCTGCACGCGCTGACCGATGCATTGCTGGCGACCTGCGGCGAAGCTGACATCGGCGCCCATTTTCCGCCGACCGACAAAAGATGGAAGGGTATGGCATCCCGTGTTTTCGTGGAGCACGCCGTCGCACTGGTGCACAATGCCGGCGGGCGTATCGCCAACGCCGATATCACGTTGATCTGCGAAGCGCCGAAGATCGCGCCGCGACGTGACGCCATGGTGGATGAAGTTGCCGCCATGCTGGGCATTGACCGGCAACGCGTATCTGTGAAGGCGACAACCAATGAAAAACTCGGCTTCATCGGCCGGGGCGAAGGCATTGCGGCGATCGCAACCGCCTGCGTGATTTTTCCCGGCAGCTTGCCATGACGCTTTTTCCTGAAGACACGACAAGACTGGCTGCGGAAATTCTGGCGACATGCCGCGAAAGAAAGCTGATGATTGCCACCGCCGAATCCTGCACAGGCGGGCTTGTTGCGGCGTGTTTCACCGAGATCGCCGGCTCGTCTGACGCATTCGACCGCGGTTTTGTCACCTATTCAAACGAGGCCAAACGCGAGCTCCTGGACGTGAAGCCCGATACGCTGGAACAGTTTGGCGCAGTCTCGCGCCAAACCGCGCTTGAAATGGCAGAGGGTGCGCTTGCCCGTTCAAGAGCAGATATCGCAATTGCCGTCACCGGAATTGCCGGACCCGGCGGCGGCACCGCCAAGAAACCCGTCGGTCTTGTCCATTTAGCCGCGGTGGCCGCTGAAGTAGTTCTTCATCGCGAGTGTCACTTCAAGCATCAGGGACGCAGCGAAGTCCGGCTTGCGGCATTGCGCGAGAGCCTGAACTTGATTGACACGCTTCTTTCAAGGAGGCCGTGACACACCGGTTCAGGACTACCGTTTTCGGTAAAACACGTCCGCCCTTAATTCAAAGGCCTCGGCAAATTTTCGAAACGCGATGTCGAACATTGACCCCATCAACGCGCCGAGCACCCGGCTCTTGAATTCGTAGTCGATGAAGAAATTGACATCACTGGTTGTGGTGGATGTTTCTACAAACCACCATCGATTGGTGAGATAGCGAAACGGGCCGTCGATATATTTGGTCTCGATGACAAGCGCATCGCGGTCGAGCACGACCTGGCTGGTGAAAGTCTCGCGGATCAGTTTGTAGCCGATGCTCATGTCGGCAATCAGCAAAACCTTGCCGTCACGCTCTTTGCGCGATGTGATGGTGAGCGCCTTGCACATCGGCAGAAATTCGGGATATTTCTCAACATCCGCCACGAGATCAAACATGTCCTGGGCGCTGTGCTGCACCTTGCGCGTGGTTTCAAACTTCGGAATCGCCGCCGTCCTTCAAGCGTGCCGGTTGGCCGCTGCACGCGCGGCCCTCAGCTTGGCAAAGTCATCGCCTGCGTGATGCGATGAACGGGTGAGCGGGCTGGAAGCGACCAGATGGAACCCCTTGGTCTTGCCGATCGTCGCAAAAGAGACGAACTCTTCGGGGCGTCACGAAGCGGATCACCGGGTGATGCTTGCGCGTCGGCTGCAGATATTGGCCGATTGTCATGAAGTCGACATCGGCAGTGCGCAGGTCATCCATCAGGGCCAGTATTTCATTTCGCTCTTCGCCGAGGCCTACCATGATGCCAGACTTGGTGAAGATCGTGGGGTCGAGCTCCTTCACCCGTTGCAGCAAGCGGATCGAATGGAAATAGCGCGCGCCGGGGCGCACTTTCAGATAGTTCGACGGAACCGTCTCCAGATTGTGATTAAACACATCGGGTTTGGCGGCAACCACGATTTCCAGGGCGCCGTCCTTGCGCAAGAAATCCGGCGTCAGAATTTCAATCGTCGTCGCCGGCGTCAACCGCCGGATGGCATGAATGACATCGGCAAAGTGCTGTGCGCCCCCGTCGGCCAAGTCGTCGCGGTCGACGGAGGTGATCACCACATGGGTCAGGCCCATTTGCTTGACGGCCTTGGCAACATTTTCCGGTTCGTCCGGATCGAGCGCTGTCGGCATGCCCGTCGCCACATTGCAGAATGCGCAGGCCCGGGTGCAGATTTGCCCGAGGATCATGAAGGTCGCGTGCTTTTTCTCCCAGCATTCGCCAATGTTGGGACATCCGGCTTCCTCGCAAACCGTGACCAGCTTGTTGGACCGCACAATCTCGCGTGTCTCCTGGTAACCTTTGGAGACCGGCGCCTTGACCCTGATCCAGTCGGGCTTTCTGAGCACTTCGGTGTCAGGCCGGTGCGCCTTTTCAGGATGGCGCAGCTTTTGAAGCGTATTGTCAAGAACTGTGACCATGTTGCGCTTATCGCATCCCCTGTTCGCGGCGGCCGAAGATCCAGAGGATCAACACCGCGCCGACGGTGGCCACAATGAGATTGCCGAGGAAGCCATAGAAGTTGACGCCGAGCATTGCCGCCAGCGTTCCGCCGACAAATGAGCCGGCGATGCCGACGAGAATATTGGTGAGGAGGCCATGCTGCTTGTTCATCGCCCGCTCGGCCAGCCAGCCTGCGAGAAAGCCGATGACAAGCAGGCCGAGAAAGCCGACGCCCGGCATCATCATGATTCCCATTTGTTCGTTCATGTCCCTATCCGATCATTCTGGCGATGATCACGACGACAATCGCCCCGACGGTCGAGGTAATGATCTGCGACACCAGCGGATTTGCGCCGATGTTGATGCCGAGCACCTGGAACAGGTAGCCGCCGACAAACGCGCCGATCACGCCGGTGATGAGATAGCGGAGCAAACCACCCCCGCCCACGACAAAGCTCGCCAGAAAACCGGCGACGATGCCGATGGCGAGAAAGACAAGAAGTGATCTGGTGTCCATAATTGTACTCCCGTTATCGTCCCTTACGCCATCTTATCAGGCATTGAGCACCTTGCCATAGGCGTCGAGCACGCTTTCCTTCATCATTTCAGACAGGGTCGGATGCGGGAACACGGTGTGCATCAGTTCCTCTTCGGTCGTTTCCAAATTCATCGCCACAACAAAACCCTGAATGAGTTCCGTGACTTCCGTGCCCACCATGTGGGCGCCAAGCAATTGCCCGGTCTTTTTGTCGAAGATTGTCTTGATCAGGCCCTGATCCTCGCCAAGCGCAATCGCCTTGCCATTGGCGGCGAACATGAAGCGGCCAACGCGGATGTCATGGCCTTGTTCCTTGGCTTTGGCTTCAGTCAGCCCGACGGAGGCAACCTGCGGCTGGCAATAGGTGCAGCCGGGGATCATCAACTTGTCCATCGGATGCACATTTGGCACGCCCGCGATCTTTTCAACGCAAATGACGCCCTCGTGTTCGGCCTTGTGCGCCAGCATCGGCGGACCGGCGACATCGCCGATGGCATAAATGCCCGCCACATTGGTGCGGCCGTAACCATCAATCACCACGCAGCCGCGATCAGTCTTGATGCCGAGGGCCTCCAGTCCGAGATTTTCGATATTGCCCTGCACGCCGACCGCCGAGATCAGCCGGTCCGCATTGATCTGCTGCACCTTGCCGTCCTTGGTCTCGACATGGGCGGTGATGCTGTCGCCATGCTTCTCGACTTTGGTGACTTTTGCGTCCGTGATGATTTTCAGGCCCGATTTTTCCAGTTGCTTGCGGGCAAAGGCTGAAATCTCGGCGTCTTCCACCGGCATGATCTGCGGCATGAGTTCAACCACGGTCACATCGACGCCAATGGCGTGATAGAAGCTCGCAAACTCGATGCCGATGGCGCCCGAGCCCATCACCACCATCGAGTTCGGCTTGGCCGGCGGCACCATGGCCTCGAAATAGGTCCAGATCAACTTGCCATCGGGCTCGATGCCCGGCAGTGAACGCGGCCTTGCACCCGTCGCCACGATGATGTGCTTTGCCGCATAAGTCCCCTCGCCCAGTGTTCCCTTCGGCAAAGGCGGCTGCGGCTCCATCGGCTTCTTGGTGGATTTGCCGACCATGATTTCACCGGGCTTCGACAGCTTTGCCTCGCCCCAGATCACATCGACCTTGTTCTTCTTCATGAGGTACCCGATGCCGCCATTCAGCCGCACCGATACACCGCGCGAGCGTTTCACCACCGCCGCCACATCCGCCGTGATCGTGCCTTCAAGCTTCAGGCCATAATCCTTGGCGTGCTCGGCAAAATGCAGAATTTCCGCCGAGCGCAACAAAGCCTTGGTCGGAATGCAGCCCCAGTTAAGGCAAATCCCGCCCAGATGCTCGCGCTCGACAATGGCCGTCTTCAAGCCCAGTTGCGCCGCGCGGATCGCCGCCACATAGCCGCCGGGTCCCGAGCCGATGATGATCACGTCATATGAATTTGCCATTTCAAACCTCTGCGCTTTGACTCAGTCGAGCAGTTTCGTGACAAGCGGGGCCAAAGCCTCGCCCAGTTTCCGCGAATTTTCTTTGCTTAAATGCACGCCGTCATTCGGATCGGTCTCAATCACTGAGCCGGCGTCAAAGAATGGAAGCTCAAAAAGCTCCGCCAAGCTTTTGTATTCCTTGGCAAAATTATGGCTTTCCTTGATCGCGTGACTGAACATCTTGTCGAAATCCGAGAGCTCGGTTGGAACCAAGGGCGGCGGCGACATGATCAGGATTTTGGGAGTTGCCATATCAACCCCCCACGGAAAACGCTGCACAATTTCAATCAACCGCTGCATTCCGCGCCGCGCATCCGACCCGCGCGACCACCACGGGTGCTTCAAGTCATTGGTGCCGAGCATGATGATGACAAGATCAATCGGCTGATGCGAAGAGAGCAGCATCGGCAGCGCCTTGGACCCATTGCGCATTTCATCGACGAGATTGTCATCATGCACCGTTGTGCGCCCGTTCAGCCCTTCAGCGATCATGCGCACATTTTGCCCAAGCTTGGCAGCCAGCGCATTCGGCCAGCGGTTTTCGAACGCATGGCGGCGGCCCGTGACGGCCTCGTAGCCCCAGGTTAGGGAGTCTCCGAAGGCTAGGATGGTTTTCATGGATTGAGCTCCAACCTTCCCCCTTGCGGGGAAGGTGTCCGCGTGAGCGGACGGATGGGGGTGGCGGCGGCAAGTGCAGCTGTGACAGAATTGAGCACCGCAGACCGTCCCAGCATTACTTCATCGTTTGTGAACCGCAGGACCGTAAATCCCTCA
>JANNRN010000087.1:0-14504 GCA_031401375.1 Phyllobacteriaceae bacterium
GTCATGACGCGTTCCTGGCCAAGCGATTCCGGCTCGACCAGCCGGAAGGCGGCTTCCGCCATGGTTTGCGCGGCAATGCGCATTTCCTGCGCCCGGCGTACCATGATGGCAAACGCCCAGAACAAAATGACGGGAAGAAAGAGCGTGATGAGTGAAACGGCGCCGCTCGGAGTGCTGAGAAAGCGCCGCAGATTGGCAAACTCGGCAATTGAAGGGCCGTAATAGGCGTAAAGGAACGCGCCCATGCCGCCGAGCCAGGCAATGCTGACAATGGCCGTCAGCCAGTAGATCGTGCGCGGCAGCCGCCGGTTCAGATTTCGCAAGGAGCGCGCGTGTTCTTTCACGCCCTCGTCATTGGCCGGCCTCAGCGACAGTGATGGCGAGGCGGCGGGGCGGGCCGTCGCGGGCTTCGCCAGCTCTTGCGCCGGGTCGTTGGCGGGCCTGTCTTTCTTTACGGGAACGACTTGCGATTGTTTTGCTGGAGCGGAATTCGGCGCGGCTGTCACACCGGTTGCAACCTGTCGTTTTTCGGCTTGAAGCTCGCTCGCGGCCTTGGAAATCTGTGTTTCCAGATCATCCAATGAAAGATTTAGATCGATGTCGCGGTCATGGAGATTGTCAGAAAGTGCCCTCTCCAAAGCATCCCCAACATCAGCATCGATCTTTTCAGGTGTGCCTTTACGCGCCATAACAAAAGCCACTCTCAACAACATTCCCAGCCGATCTTGCGGGCCGAACACCCGAAAAACCGCCAATCATCCCATTCTGCATGGTATCGGCACTGGCACTGAATGAAAACACCAAAGTTGGTAAATGCCTAAAAGTTTAAATAGAAGGTTAATTTTCGCGATCCCGTAACGGCTTTGTTAACCATTTCAATCCTGTTTTTTTCAAGGCCATTAACTGAAACTCAGCCTATTGGCCTTACCAATGGCGCCAGCAAAGGGGCCGGGTTGGAGGCAGTCATGGCAAGCGCAAATGCAACGTCGTCACATTACCGGGAAGTAGGAGAGCATGCGGTTGTGGCGAACCATCGCCCGCTCGACCTGGCGCATCTGTCACGGCAAACCATGGGCGACCGCCACCTTGAGGCCGAGATTCTCGGCATGTTCGCCAAGCAGCTGAAATCAGCGCTGGCGTCTTTCACCAAAGCCAATGGTCTGGAGCGCAAGCGTCTGGCGCATGCCTTGAAGGGCACGGGCAGGGGCGTTGGCGCCTTCATGCTTGCAGACATTGCCGAACGGATCGAGCGCAGTCCGTTCGACCGCTCGCTGGTTGGCGAATTGGACACGTGTATCGCGGCGACCTGCGACTTCATCGCCTCTTTGGACCGTTAACACCCGCTTTTGCAGCGCGTGGCGGCAGCTTTTTGGCGTTTCTCATTGACTTATGGCCATGAGGCGTTATCCCGACGCGGAAAATTCGTTTCGGATGCATCATGACCAAGATTACGTTCATCGCCTTTGACGGCACGCGTTACGATGTGGATGCGGCCAATGGCTCCACAGTGATGGAAAACGCCATCAAGAACGCGGTTCCGGGCATTGAGGCTGAATGCGGCGGTGCGTGCGCCTGCGCCACATGTCACGTTTATGTCGATGATGCCTGGACAGAGGCGGTCGGCCAACCGGCGGTAATGGAAGAGGACATGCTCGACTTTGCCTATGATGTGCGGCCAAGTTCGCGCTTGTCCTGCCAGATCAAGGTCCGGGCTGAACTTGACGGACTGGTTGTGAGCGTTCCCGAGCGTCAAGCCTGACGTTTAGCCTGAAATTTGGCCTGACGTTTGGGTGGAATTTTCCGCGCAGCTTCGCCATCAGGAGCAATTCTTTGCTTTCCCGTTGACGCGGCTTGGGTTTGAACATGCGGGGGCGGGCCGCGTTCAACGCAGACATCGCGCAACCGATTGAATTGGAAGCATCCGGATGAGCAACACAATAGAAACCGATATCGTCATCATCGGTGCGGGCCCGGTCGGCCTGTTCGCAGTATTTGAACTTGGCCTTTATGACCTCAAATGTCATTTGATTGACATCCTGGACCGCCCCGGCGGCCAATGCGCCGAACTCTATCCGGAAAAACCGATTTACGACATCCCCGGCTGGCCCGAAATCTCGGGTCAGGGGCTCACTGACCGGTTGATGGAGCAGATTCGCCCGTTCCACCCGGCTTTTCATTTCAACCGGATGATCAACGAACTCTCCAGGCTGGAAGATGGCACGTTTCGCACGGTCACCGATGAGGGCGAAGTCTTTCATTCGAAGGTCGTCGTTGTTGCCGCTGGCGGCGGTTCATTCCAGCCGAAGCGTCCGCCGGTGCCGGGCATCGAGGCCTATGAGGGCAAGAGCGTGTTTTACGCAGTGCGCCGCATGGAGGAGTTCAAGGATCAGGACGTGCTGATTGTCGGCGGCGGCGACTCGGCGCTCGACTGGACGCTCAACCTTCAACCGGTCGCCAAAAGCGTCACCCTCATGCACCGCCGTCCCGAGTTCAAGGCAGCGCCTGACAGCGTCAAGAAAATGTTCGCGCTCGTTGATGCCGGGAAAATGAAGTTCGAGACCGGTCAGGTCACCGGGCTTCAGGGTGAGGATGGCATGCTCAGCGCGGTCATGATCAAGGGCGGCGACGGCGAGAAGGCGATTGCCGCCACGCGCATGCTGCCATTCTTCGGCTTGACCATGAAGCTTGGGCCGATTGCCTCCTGGGGCCTCAATCTTCACGAGAACCTCATCCCCGTTGACACCGAAAAGTTCGAAACCTCGGTGCCCGGCATTTTCGCCATCGGCGACATCAATACCTATCCGGGCAAGCTCAAACTGATATTGTCGGGTTTTCACGAGGCGGCGCTGATGACCCAGGCCGCCAAGCGCATCTGCAGCCCGGGCGAGCGCATTGTGTTCCAGTACACGACCTCCTCGACCAATTTGCAGAAGAAGCTCGGCGTGGGCGAGGACAAGGGCTTCGAAATTTGAAAATTGCGGCACGATTGTCGATTTGACAGGACTTCGTTCGTTCTGAATGCAGGCAGGCAAGAACTCCTGCCGCGTTCAACGAAAGGAAGTTCTGATGATACCTCAAATCACCGGTCTCTACGCCGTTCCGCTCGCCGTGATGATGGTGGCGCTGGCGGCACATGTGATCATGCTGCGCGTCAAGACCAAAATCTCGCTTCTGGACGGCGGCAACACACAACTTAACGAGCGTATCCGCCGCCACGGCAATTTCACTGAAAACGTTCCGATGGTCCTGTTGTTGATGGCCCTGGCGGAATTGCTTGGCGCGCCGGGCGCATGGCTGCACGCAACCGGCGCAATCCTTCTCATTGGCCGCATTGTGCACATCCCGGGTATTCGCCATGATGATCCAGCGGCGCCGGCGCGCATTGCGGGCGCTTCCGCCACCATGCTTGCCACCTTGATGGCCGCCGGTCTCATCTTGTCACGTGTGATCGCCTGATGCGCGGCGCCGCCATGCAGGCCCTGCATGGTCCGGAACGCCTTCATCTTGTGAGCACAACAAAACTCTGTTCAACAAATGTCCAGGATCAAAACAGGAGATCAAAATCATGAAATATCTCGCACTCATCTATGCAGCGCCCGGCACGCAGCCAGCTTACGGCACGCCGGAATTCGGTGCCTTTATGGGCGATTATTCGAAAGCCACGGAAACCTACAAGCGCAACGGGGTGATGCTCGCGGGCGAGGGCCTGCAAGGCACCTCCACTGCCACGACGGTGCGCGTTCGTGACGGCAAAACCGTCACCATGGACGGCCCGTTCGCCGAAACAAAGGAAACGCTCGGCGGTTTTTACCTGTTAGACTGTGCCAATCTTGACGAGGCGATCAAATATGCCGCGATGATCCCGTCGGCTGCTTATGGCTCAGTCGAGATCAGGCCCGTCATGCAGTATGACTGACCCGTGCAGTTGAGCGGGAACGCAAAGGAAACGCGCGCACGCGCAGCCATCAGCGCTGCCGTGCGCGCGCATTTTGGCCGGTTGCTGGCAGTGCTCATCAAGGATATCCGTGATTTTCAATTGGCGGAGGATTGTCTGCAGGACGCGCTTGAATCAGCCTTCATCCATTGGCGGCGCAATGGACCGCCGCCTTCGCCGGCTGGATGGCTGCTGCAAACCGCCCGGCGCAAAGCCATCGACCGGATCAGGCGCATGAGAAACTTTGACAAGAAGGCCGTTGAATATGGCTACCTCATCGAACTTGACCAAAATGCCGCTGAAACCGGGGACGCTCAGGCCATCGCCGATGAGCGCCTGCGCCTCATCTTCACGTGCTGTCACCCCGCGCTTGACCCCAAGACGCGCGTGGCGCTGACGCTGCGCACTTTGTGCGGGCTGACAACAACGGAAATTGCCCGTGCTTTTCTCGACAGTGAGGACGCAATGGCGCAGCGGCTGGTTCGGGCGCGTCACAAGATTGCAAAAGCCGGTATCCCTTATGCGGTTCCCGAACCCGAAGCGTGGCCAGAGCGGCTGGGTTCGGTGTTGGCGGTTGTCTATCTCGTTTTCAATGAAGGATATGCCGCGACTGCGGGACCCAGCCAATTGCGCACTGACCTTTGCGACGAGGCCATCCGGCTGGCCCGCCTCCTGATGCATCTTCGTCCCGGCGAGGCGGAGATTGAGGGGCTGCTGGCGCTGATGCTGCTCAATCATTCCCGCCGCGCCGCCCGGTTATCGGGCGATGGAAGCTTTGTGCCGCTGCAACTGCATGAGCGGACGCTGTGGGACCGCTCGTCCATTGCCGAAGGGCTGTCGCTGCTGGAACACGCGCTTTCACGCTCGCAGCCCGGGGCGTATCAGATCCAGGCCGCGATCAGCGCTGTGCATGCCGAGGCGGCAAGCCATGAGGAGACGCGCTGGAACGAAATCGTGCTTTTGTACGACCGGCTGCACCAAATCTTCGCCAACCCGGTTTATCTTCTCAATCGCGCCGTGGCGCTTTCCTTTGCGGATGGCCCGCAGGCCGGCCTTGATGCTTTGGCACCGCTCGCCGCCAGTCTTGCGCCCTACCAGCCGTTTCATGCCGCGCGCGCCGATTTTCTGCGGCGGCTTGGCCGGACAGGCGAAGCGCGCAGCGCCTATGAGGCGGCGATTTCACTGTCGGGCAACGCCGTCGAGCAAGAGTTTCTCGAAGCACGGCTTTCATCGATGGGGTCCTGACCCGCGCGATTACCGCTCGCAAACATCTGTCAGCGGGGATAGCTTCTCCTTACGCAAGCATTTTTTGAAGCGAGGAACACCCGTGAGCACGTCGATTTTGCGCGAGATCCATCACTATTGGTTCGGTGACCTCAAGTCGCCTGGCGACTTTCTGGAGAACACCCTGGAATTATGGTTTCGCCCATCCAACGAAACCGACAGCCGCATCCGCCAATCCTACGGCGCATTCCTGGCCGAAGCTGCGGCGAGGGATTGGGACATTGACAGTCTTTCGCGGGAGGAGGGCGTTGCCCTTGTTGTGGTGTTCGACCAGTTCCCGCGCTGCCTTTACCGGGATTCAGGCGAGCAGTTCGCCTTTGATCCAAAAGCGCGCGGGATTGCCCGACAATTGATTGCGGGCGCAATCGACCGCTTTTTCCCCATTGAGCGCGATGCGCTTTCCCTCGTGTTCCAGCACCACGAGGACTTTGCCAGTCAGGATTACGCGGTGTTCATGGCGGCGGACTTGGCGGTCAATGGGCCGCAGAACATGCTGGAGATGCACCGCATGTTCCTCGACTTCGCCTGCAAGCACCGAGACCTCATCCGGAAATTTGGCCGCTATCCGCATCGAAACGCCCTGATTGGGCGAACCTCGACGCCTGAAGAACTGGCCTTCATCCAGGAACACGGCCGCGGCTATTGAGCACTTGTTTTTAAGTCGGCCCTTGACGCGCGAAATCATCCGCTGTAGATAACTGATAAGTTATATAACCACACGGTGCTTGGCATGCAGACCGCTCACCTTGACGCGACCTTCTTTGCGCTCAGCGACCCAACCCGGCGCGCCATCCTGGCGCGGCTGGCGTCAGGTGAGGTGTCGGTCATGGATCTGGCCGAACCGTTTGCCATGAGCCAGCCCGCGATCTCTAAACACCTCAAGGTGCTTGAAGGGGCAGGGCTGATCACCCGTGGCCGCGATGCGCAGCGGCGCCCGTGCAAACTCGCGGCGGGCCCGCTGAAAGAGGCGACCGACTGGCTCGGCGAGTACCGCCGGTTCTGGGAAGCAAGCTTTGACCGGCTGGAGGAATATCTGGCCCAACTGCAAGACAAGGAAAATGACAATGGAAAATAGCACACTCGATCCCAATCGCGATCTCCAGCTGACACGGCTTCTCAACGCGCCGCGTGAAAAGGTTTACCGCTGCTGGACGGAAGCCGAACATTTGGTCAAATGGTTCGCGCCCAAACCGTGGAGCACGCCTTTCGCCAAGCTCGACGTACGCCCCGGCGGCGCCAGCATCATCACCATGCGCTCGCCGGAGGGCCAGGATTTTCCGAACCGCGGCGTCTATCTGGAAGTGGTTCCGAACGAGAAGCTTGTCTTCACCGACGCCTTTTCAGAGGCTTGGATTCCGTCAGCCAAGCCATTCATGGCCGTGACGCTGACCTTCGCCGATGAGGGCGGCAAGACCCGCTACATAGCCACCGCCCGGCATTGGAGCCTTGAGGACAAGGAAGCGCACGAAAAGATGGGCTTCAGCGAAGGCTGGGGCACATGCGCGGCGCAGCTGGAAGTGGCGGCGGCGGGACTTTAGACAAGCGTTTCCGCTTTTGATGGAATCATCAAAAGCGCAGGACAACGCGACAATTCAATAACGTAGAGCGCATCTGCGTTTCCGTGAAATGCTGATGCGCACTAGCAGCCCGCGTCAACAAAAATGATGGGCACCTTCACGCTCAGCGCTGCCCCTCATCCGCCTGCCGGCACCTTCTCCCCGCAAGCGGCGGGGAGAAGGAGGATAGTCGCGAACGGCGGCGTTCCCTTCTCCGCCGTTCTTACGGGGAGAAGGTGGCCCGCAGGGCCGGATGAGGGGCAGCGTTGAGGTTCGAGTTTACCTGTCATTTTCAATGACATAGGTCCCTAATTCTTCGCGCTCTGCTCAATTCTGTAGGAGAGAAGCCGCGTCAGCCTTGCCTCAAAATTGATCGATTCCACTTTGTCGAATTGAACCTGGGCGGCGGCGTGGGCGGCGAGGATCCTGTCGGCGGTTTTGCTGGCCATTGCCTGCACGGACTTGCAGTCGCGCTGGCGCGGCAGGCTTTCCAGTGTCCGCTCCAGTTCGAGCGCGTAGTTGCGGGCGATGATGGCGTGGCGCTCCTCGTGGCGCTTGATATCAGCGTAAAGCGTATCCCACATCAGCGCCATGTCTTCGGACGCTTTCGCGCGGTTCTTCCAGCGCGGCAGCGTCAGTTTGAGGTTGAGCGACACATAGGCCTTGTCCACCCGGCAATATTTTCCGTCATTGGAGAATTTGGTCTTGAGGCCGAATGCCATGCTGGTGGCGCCGGGATGACGTGTGCCGGTCAGCTGCAGTTTGGGGCCGCGCTTGGCAATTTCGCGGTCGAGCTCCTCGGGTGAATTGCCGTAAATGCTGAAATAGCCGTACTTTTTCGAGATTTCCGCTGCCCAGGCGGGCACGGCCAATTGCGTACAGGCAATGCCTGCGGCAACAACAAAAGCGCCTATTTGTTCCCGCATGGGTGACTCCCGGCCAAGACTGCAGGCAAAGCCTGATTGTCAATTGTGGCGAATTGCGGTTGACGCTCGCATGATCGCCAGCGAAAAGCATCAAGATTTTGATGGAATGGTTTGTATTTTGACGCTCTGGCAACTCGCACATGACAAATCGCTGCAACTTGGCGCGTCCTCGCTCCTTATGGGAATCTTGAACGTGACGCCGGATTCATTTTCCGATGGCGGCAGGTTCAATGTCGCTGCGGCGGCAATCGCCCATGCGCAGAACATGCTGACGCAGGGCGCGGCGATCATCGACGTCGGCGGAGAATCCACACGTCCGGGCGCCGAGCCTGTGGACGCGGCCATGGAACAGGCGCGGGTGCTTCCGGTCATCGAAGCGTTGGCGTCTGAAACGAGCGCCATCATTTCAGTCGATACCTACCGTGCTGAAACGGCACGGCTCGCCATTCTCGAAGGTGCGCATATCGTCAATGATGTCACAGGCCTGCAAGGCGACAGCGCCATGGCGAAAGTCGTGGCGAATGCTGCAAGCGGCGTGTGCATCATGCACACGGGCCGCGGACGCGAGAAATTGCCGGATGTGATCGAAGACCAGTTCGCTTTCCTGCGCAAATCGCTTGAGATCGCCGCAGCGGCCGGGATCGCGGACGCATCCATCGTGCTTGATGCAGGCTTCGGCTTCGCCAAGGAAACGGAGCGGGAGAATCTTGAATTGATGGCGCGGTTCCGGGAGCTTGCCGATCTCGGGTTTCCCTTGATGAGCGGAACCTCGCGCAAGCGTTTTCTCGGATCGATCACTGGCCGGGAGGCCGCTGACCGGGACGTCGCCACCGCGGCAAGCTCGGTGCTTTTGCGAATGGCGGGCGCTGACCTTTTCCGGGTTCACAATGTCGCAATCAACAGGGATGCGTTGCTGGTTGCCGATGCTATGCTGGAGATGAAGAGGACGCTCACCGGTCGTCCGTCACGAGGCTGAACGCATGTATGTCATCCGCATGATCAATTGCGCATTCTTTGCCCGCCATGGTGTCATGCGCGAAGAAGAGACGCTCGGGCAGCGGTTCTACGTTGACGCTGTTCTTTCAGTTGAACCCGGCGATGCCCTGGACCGGGACGAGATTTCGGCGACCGTTGACTATGGCAAGGCCTTTCAGGTCATTGAATCAATCATTACCGGCAAGCGCCGCTATCTGATCGAATCGCTCGCGGTGGAAGTCGCGGAGGCCCTGCGCGCTGCGTTCCCGCAGATCATCCGCGCCGAGGTGACGGTGCGCAAGCCCAATGCGCCGGTGCCGGGCGTGCTGGACTATGTCGAGGTGACGGTTGTCAATCCGCAACGCTGAATCCGCGCTGATCGGTCTTGGCGGCAATCTTGGCGATCCCGCCGCCAATATTCGCGCCGCGTTGGCGCTCATTGACGCTGATCCGCATTGCAAGGTCGCGAAGGTCTCATCCTTCTGGCGGACGCCGCCCTGGGGCAAGCTCGATCAACCGGATTTCGTCAATGCCTGCGCTCTGGTGACGGCCCGCCTCGACCCGCGCGCGTTTCTTGCGCTCTGCCTTCAGAGCGAGAATGCTCTCAAGCGGGTGCGAAATGAGCGCTGGGGTCCGCGCAGCATTGATATTGATCTGCTTTTCTTCGGCAATCAGGTGATTTCGGAAACGGGTCTCACGGTGCCGCATCCGCGCATCGGTGAGCGCGCTTTCGTGCTGGTGCCGCTTGCGGAAATCGCGCCGGATGTGATGCTGGACGGCGTCTCAATTGCCGAACGCGCGGCGAAATCCGACCGCTCGGGCATGCAGCTGCTGTAGCATTTCCAGGAAAAGTGGGAACCGGTTTTCCGTCCGGAAATGCGCTAAAACAAATAGTTAGATTCAGTTCTTGGCCAGGGTGTCCGTCGATGCAGGTTCGCCCGCGTTCGTGCGTTTCAGGCTCATGCCGATCACGCGCACCATGTCCTTGTTGACCCGTACAGAAATCGTGACGTGCATCGTGTCAGGGTCTGCGATGCGGGCCAGCATGGCGCCGTTCAGTTTCTTGCGGTTCAGCGACATGGTGACCCGGTCGCCCGTCACATTTCCTGAAACAATATCCAGACCTTTGCCTGCGGCGCCATCCAGAAACGCACCCTTGTAGACGCCGTCCGTGCGCAAGATCACGGCTTTCATTTCCTGCGAGAACACGCCGACACGGCAGGTTCCGTCCATGGTGATGCCAAGTGTGTCCTGCGGCGTGGTTCCATCGAGCGTGCAGACGAACTTGGTGCCCTTGTATTTGCCGGCGACGATTTCTCCGGGTCCGCTCCATTTGCCTTCGATTGACCGGAAAAAGCTCGAATCATCCTTCGCCTGCGCGGAAAAGGCCTGTAACAGCCCAAGGAAAAGCGGCAAGGCAAAGCGGAAAAACCGGAATATCATCGAACATACTCAACGAGGTTACAGACAGCGGAAACGTGAACCGACCATGCACCGGAATGGTTAATGCTTGGTTTTAATGCATGCCGCAAGCCAGCTTATTCGGACAAATGGACGAAGGAAACACCCGGAATTATTTTTCGGTTTTGACCGCGCCGAATTTGACAAGTTCCCCAAGGAAGTCGCTGATTCCGGGCCTTTTTCGCGCATTGAAGGGCAGGGGCCGGACAAGGTCCATCGCCGCAATTCCAATCCTTGCCGTCATCAGGCCGTTGATGACGCCTTCGCCCAACCGCGCCGAGAGCTTGGCCGCGATGCCGTGGCCGAGCATTTGCTGGATGAGACTGTCACCCATCGCAACCGAGCCGGTGACCGCAAGGTGGGCGACGACATCGCGCGCCAGACGCACAAGGCCGAGAGTTGCCGGGCGGTGTCCATAAAGTTCGCACAATTGGCGGATCAGGCGGAACGATTCAAACAGGATGTAGCCGACGTCCACCAGCGCGCGCGGGCTGACGGCGGTCACCACGGACACCCGCTTGGCCGCATTCATGATCAGGGCGGTCGCGCGTGCGTCGAGAGGCGCCAAAAGGCCGGTTTCGGCAATCCGGATCAGATCACGCCCGTCGACGATCTCGCCCTTGGTTTCGTCAAGCGTCTTGCGGCCAAGCGCCGTTTCCGGTTGGGATTTCAAAAGGTTGGCGAGTTCTTCGATGATGGCCCGCGCCTTCGCCTCGTCATTGTTTTCATAGGCAATGGCAGCGCGTTCGCGGTTGCGGCTGACAGTGTCGAGGCGGCTGAGCGCCCGCCATTCCCGCGCGGCGATGATGGCGAACGTCAGGACGGCGACAGTTACCAGCCCAACGCCAGTCCAACCGAGCCAATCAGCCCGCGAGAACATCCGCGCAATGAGCGCATCCGCCCACAGACCGATGGCGATCGTGGCAATCAGGCCGACCGCACTGATGAAAATGCCGGTGACAGACCATCGCCCCCTGATAGGCGCAGCTTGCGCCTGCTCCAGTTCCGCGACCTCGTCAAGAACATCCCTCACATCTTCAATGACAATCAGCGGCGAAGTCGCGTCAAGCGCGGTGGGCATCCGCTCGGACTTCACGCCTGCCGCCGGTCGGCCAGCGGGCATGGCGAAGGAGGCGGGTTTGCGGCCGGTCATGCCAGATGATCTCCGATGAGAAACTGCAGCGCCCGGTCAAGGCGGATGTGCGGCAATGAAAGCGAGATGCCGTCAGCGGTTTTTTCCAGCACTGGCGGGCGAAAACGCACGAAGCGCATTGGCTGCGCAGTCACTGCGGGCTTGGTATCCGCTGTTTCACCCAGTTCAAAAAGTGAATCCGGATTCTTCGGCAAGTCCCCGGGAAATATGGCGGTTTCGCTGTTGCCGTCAAAGCGGTTGCCATTGATTTTCTCGCCTTCCATCGGAACGCCGATGATCACCGGCAGGTTTTCCTTGCCTTGCTTTGCGGTGCCCTCCCGGGTTGACCGCACCGCTGCAATCGCCAGCACTTCAAGCTCGGCGCCGGTAAAACTTGCCCGCTCGATCGCGTGGTCGGCAAGACGCCGCACGATCGCCTGCAGACGGTCATGGCCTTCGCGGTGCAGCTGGTCCGCCTTGGTGGCGGCAATGAGAATGCGGTCAATCCGGTGACCGAAATAGCCGGTCAAAATCCCGGCCCTGCCTTGGCGAAAGCATTGCAGGATGCCGCTCATGGCGCGCTCCAGATCGGCGAGCGCGTGCGGACCGGCGTTCAGCGCCTGCATCGCATCGACCAGAACGATCTGGCGGTCGAGCCGGACAATGTGCTCGCGAAAGAACGGCTTCACCACATGGGTCTTGTAGGCTTCGTACCGCCGTTCCATCATCGCCGCCAGGGTCCCCGGCCGGATGTTGCCCGTTGCCAATGCGGGAAGCGGCGCGAAGGTCAGGGCGGGAGAGCCTTCAAGGTCGCCCGGCATCAGGAACCGCCCGGGCGGCAAAACGGACAGCGCCCGGTCATCGTTGCGGCAGGCTTTGAGATAGGCCGTGAACGTCTCGGCGAGTTCGCGCGCCAGCGCCTCGTTCGCCGGTCCCGCCGGATCGACGGCCTGTGTTCGCGACCGCCATTTAGACGACAAATCATGGCGCAGCGGCAGGAGCGACAGATCAAAAGCCTCTTTGGAAAATTCCGCATAGCTTTTGGTGAGCAATGGCAGATCGAGCAGCCATTCGCCGGGATAATCGACGATGTCGAGCGACAGGCGCCCGCGCGAGAAAAGCCGGTTCCAGCCGGAAGCCGATTCGAAGTTTATCGTCAGCCGCAGCTCCGACACTGCCCTTGTCGATTGCGGCCACAGCCGGTTGTCAACCAGTTCGCGCACATGGCTCTCGTAGTCGAAGCGCGGCACCGCGTCATCGGGTTGCGGCTCGAGGAATGCGCCGGTCACGCGTCCGCTCTTGCGCGCCTCAAACATTGGCAGGCGGCCGCCGTGGATGAGATTGTGGACTATCGCCGTGATCAGCACGGTCTTGCCGGCGCGCGACAGGCCGGTCACGCCAAGCCTTAGCGATGGATTTGCTAGGGAAGCCAACCGGTCCGAGAGGCCGTCAATGGCAATTTTCGCCTCGTCAGCGAGTGTGGTGATTGGCAAAATTGGTTTTCCTGATCGGCAGCCTCATTTAGGCATGACGCCGGATGATTTACAGATGCTTGGGCCGGATGAATGCCGCCAGCGTCCCGCTTTGCGGCGCAACATGCGAAAGATCGCCGGGAAACTCGAAACACGCGAGCGCTGCGGTCTCAAACCCGTCCATCAGCAATTTCAGCTCCTTTTTGCGTCCCGCCCCGGCGAGAGTGACGGCAAGCTCTTCGGTTGATGGATTGTGCCCGATGACCAGCACAGAGCTCGCGGGCGCTGCCGACTTGATCTGCTGCAGATATCCCGCTGCGTTCGCCGAATAAAGATCGTTGGAAAAGCGTACATCGGCGTCGAACTCATAAGTGAAGTTCACGTTGTCGAGTGTTTCCCGCGTTCTGCGCGAGGAAGAACATATGACCATTGATGGAAAATAGCCCCGCCTTTTCATTTCGAGGCCCATGGCTCTGGCGTCGGATATGCCCGTGGAATCAAGGGGCCGGTCAAAATCCTTCATGCCGGGAAGCGCCGGCACGGCTTTCGCGTGGCGCAGAAGATAGAGCGTGGACATTGCAAGCTTTCCGGCACGGTTTTTGACAGGGCTCTTTAAGCAGGTTTGCACCGGCGCGCCAAGCCGGGTGCACCACGCGCGGCGCTGCAGGCAAGACTTGCCGTGTGAGAAGTTGCATCTGCCGACTTGCTAGATCAGCAGCCGCGGAATATAGGAGCCGCCATCGTTGGAAAGATTGGGTAATGCTCCACATGAGTCGTACTGCCGATACCAATTACAAACCTTCTGAAGACGAACCTTTCATGAATGAACGCCAAAGGTCCTACTTCAGGTCCAAGCTTGTGTCGTGGAAGAACGACATTTTGCGCGAGGCGCGCGAGACGCTCGATGCGCTTCAGGAGGAAAACACCAATCATCCCGACCTTGCCGACCGGGCATCATCGGAAACTGATCGTGCGATCGAATTGCGCGCCCGCGACCGTCAGCGCAAGCTGATTGGCAAGATTGATGCAGCCATGCATCGCCTGGATGAGGGCACTTACGGGTTTTGCGAGGAAACCGGCGAGCCGATCAGTTTGAAGCGGCTCGATGCAAGGCCGATCGCAACGCTGTCAATCGAAGCCCAGGAACGTCATGAGCGGCGCGAAAAGGTCTATCGCGACGAATAGTCTGGTCAGGTTTGCTGCGGATAGCGCACATCCATCTCGGCGAGTGATCGGGCCGCGATCTGTTCGAGAACGACATGATCGATCCTGGCCAAATCCTTGACTTACAAACATGATTTGCCGCGCGTGTGCGGCCCAAACGCGCAAGAAGCGCCGCTTTATTGTCATAGCCGGTCATGATGTAAACGGTCATTGCGGCCTTTCTCGGCGAAAAGCCGATCCGCAAGCAAGTGCCGGAAGGCCGCTGTCATATTTGTAGTGATACTGGCCAAATCCAATGATCGACGGCCCCACAGCTCCGGCTGGGAACCGGTCAGCCGCTCCATCATTTCCATGAGGAATGCGGACTCGCTCCTGCGTTTTTCCGATTCGATTGTCTTCAGAAACCCTGTGGCTGCCTGCGCATCAGGCAGGGTCTTTTGCTGACAGGACATGGCCTTGAACCATCAGTTTGGCTTGGTTGGCGCCGATATGTCGAATTCGCCAAGCATTTTTTCCAGTTCATCGTCCAGACTTTCATCCGGTTGCATCGCCGCTGCTGCCGGGACGGGCCGCGGATCGGCGGGACGCGAGCCCGGGAGC
>JANNRN010000088.1:0-1605 GCA_031401375.1 Phyllobacteriaceae bacterium
AGGCTCCGCCGCGCCTGGGCAATCGCGGCGATCTCCGTATCGGCGGCGGACAGAAAGATCACCTCCGCCGCGGACTGGCCAAGGTCAATGGCGTCCTGCGCCTCAGTCAAAGTTCCCTTTTGGGCGAGAAGCAGGTGCATGGATCAGGCAAGAGCGGCGATGGACGATTGGATTTGACCGCGGTCAAGCCCTTTCAGACCAATGACCACCAAGCGTGACGACGGCACTTCACTGGAATTCCAGGCGCGGTCGAAGTAGCTGTCGATCCGGTTGCCCGCTGCCTGAATAACGAGGCGCATCGGTTTGCCTTTGACAGAGATAAATCCCTTCAGGCGCAGGATGTCGTTGGATTCGATGATGGGTTTCAGCCCGGCGATGAACGATTTCGCATCGGAAACGCCACCGGCGTCAACAACAAAACTGTCGAAATCGTCATGGTCGTGCGCCGAGCCATCGGCATGCTCAAGCTCATGATGCGATTTGCGGTCCGCAATCTGCGCCTCCGTTGCCGACGACATTCCGAGCAAAACTTCGAGCGGCACATTTCCCTGCTCGCTCACCAAAATCTTCAGGGGCCGGGCGCTTGATGCGCTGATCTGCGCTCTGACACGCTCTAGGGTGGCTGCATCGACAAGATCACTCTTGTTGAGGACGATGAGGTCAGCCGCGATGATCTGGTCTTCGAAGACTTCCTCAATCGGATTGTCGTGCTCAAAGGCCGGATCGGCGGCGCGCTGTTCGGCAAGCGCTGCTTCATCATCGGCAAAGCGTCCCGCCGCGACCGCCGCCGCATCGACGACCGTCACAACGCCGTCGACCGTGACACGGGTCTTGACCTCCGGCCAGTTGAACGCAGCGACCAGCGGCCGCGGCAGGGCAAGGCCCGATGTTTCAATGATGATGTGGTCGATCTTGCGCTCGCGCTGCAAGAGTTTCGTCATGGTCGGGATGAAGTCATCGGCCACCGTGCAGCAAATGCAGCCATTGGTGAGTTCGACAATATCGTCTTCAGAACACGCCTCCGCGCCGCAGCCGCGCAACACGTCACCATCGACGCCAAGATCGCCAAACTCGTTGATGATCAGCGCAATGCGCCGACCGTTAGCGTTTTCGAGTATGTTGCGGATCATCGTCGTTTTTCCCGATCCGAGAAATCCGGTGATCACCGTTGCCGGAATTTTCTTCTCAAGCATTATTCTAGCCCTTCATTTTGAGCGGCAGACCGGCCGCCACGAAATAGACTTCATCTGCGATCGCCGCGATCATTTGATGCAGGCGTCCGGCATGATCACGAAAAGAGCGCGCCATGTAATTGTCAGGCACGAGGCCAAGACCTACCTCGCTGGAAACAAGCACGACGAGCCCGGACAGCTTTGGCAGCGCGTCAACCAGAAGGTTGCTCTCGTTCAGAACGTCCTTGTCTTCCATCATCAAATTGGTCACCCAAAGCGTCAGGCAATCGACAAGCACGGCCTTGTCCGGCGCGGCAACCGTTTCGAGCACGCCCGACAGATCAAACGGATCTTCGATACTATCCCAATCCGATCCGCGCCGCGCCTTGTGGATGTCAATGCGGTCCGACATTTCCCGGTCAAATGCCTGTCC
>JANNRN010000089.1:0-2194 GCA_031401375.1 Phyllobacteriaceae bacterium
AAAGGGAAAATCACCTTTGGATCGGCCCATTTGTCTTCCGCCGGCCATGTCACCCAAATGTCGAGCGAGATGCCCCGCTTGACTTGAAAGGTCGCAGCTGTCGCAGGGTTCAAAGCGAAGAACAGTGCGAGGGCCAAAAGTCCGCGACGTTTCATGTTTTGCCAATCCTGTTGTCTTGCCGCATATAGAGGCTGGGCAATCCGGCAGAAACGTGAATGAGCGAACTTGGTAAAGAACTATCGGGAAAACTGACTGCGTCGGGGCATCTTCTCCACCAGCGGGTCTATTTCGAAGACACTGATTTCACCGGCATCGTTTATCACGCGCGGTATCTGCATTTTCTGGAGCGCGGGAGAACCGATTTTCTGCGGCTCGTCGGCATTCATCATGGCGAAATTGATGAGGGCCTGCATGGCGAGCGGCTTTCTTGGGTCGTGAAGCGGATGAATATCGAGTTCGCCGCGCCAGCCCGCATTGATGACGTTCTCGCCATCGAGACCCGGGTCAAGGAAATCTCAGGCGCGCGCATCACCATGGCGCAGCGGATTTTCAGTGACGGTAAAGCCCTGATCGAGGCGCAGGTCGAGGCTGCGGTCGTCAATAGCGGGGGAAGGCCGCGCCGCTTTCCGAAAGACTGGATATCGCGGTTTCCTCAGACTGGCGCCCATAAATAACCCATCATTAACCATAAAGCGGCATGAATGGCTGTCACAGAGGCGCGGCGTTAACCAAACGCCTTCCTTTGACCAAATTCTGCGGAAAGAAGCGCCGCAACGGGAAAGCTCGTTGGCGCGTTTGAACGCGGCGAGCAAGTGGACCGCCCGGCATTGGACTGATCCGGTCCGGGGCCGGGCGTCTGGATTCAAGGACGAAGCTTCATGGAAAATATTGCGGTCGCTGTGGATACGAGCCACATGTCGCTCTGGGGCCTGTTCATGCAGGCCGGCTGGGTGGTCAAGCTGGTGATGATCGGCCTTGTCATCGCGTCGGTGTGGAGTTGGGCCATCGTTTTTGAAAAGATGGTGTCGTTTCGCAAGATGCGCGCGGCCATTGACCGTTTTGAACAGGTGTTTTGGTCGGGCCAATCGCTTGAGGAACTTTATCGCAGCCTCGCGGACCGGCAAACTCTTGGCATGGGTTCGATCTTTGTCGCGGCCATGCGCGAGTGGAAAAAGTCGTTCGAGCGCGGCGCAAGGTCGGCCATCGGTCTGCAGATGCGCATTGAAAAATCCATGGATGTCGCGTTGACCCGCGAGATTGAAACGCTCGAGAGCCGCCTCGGATTTCTGGCGACCGTTGGTTCGTCCGCACCGTTTGTCGGGCTCTTTGGCACGGTTATCGGTATCATGACTTCATTTCAGGCCATTGCCACGTCGAAAAACACCAGCCTTGCCGTTGTGGCGCCTGGTATTGCCGAGGCATTGCTTGCCACCGCCATCGGTCTTCTTGCCGCCATTCCGGCGGTCATCGCCTTTAACAAGCTCTCTTCGGAGGTCTCCAAGATTGAGACCAAGCTCGAAGGGTTCGCCGACGAGTTCTCCGCCATACTCTCGCGCCAAATCGATGAGAAGATGGCCAAGCAATAGGATCGGTCCATGGGTATGTCTGTCGGCAACAAGGGTGGCAAAGGCGGGCGGCGCGCGCGGCGCAAGGGCGCGCTGATGAGCGAGATCAACGTCACGCCAATGGTCGACGTCATGCTGGTTCTTTTGATCATTTTCATGGTCGCCGCGCCTTTGATGACGGTTGGGGTGCCGATTGACCTGCCGGAAACCCAGGCCAAGGCGCTGAACGTTGATACCCAGCCGATCACCATTTCGGTGGACAATGCCGGCGGCATATTCATTCAGGAAACACCGATCACTCTTGAGGAATTGGTGCCCAAGCTTCAGGCGATCGCGCAACAGGGCTATGAGGAACGGATTTTCGTGCGGGGTGACAAGGCCGCCGACTACGGCACGGTTATCGGCGTCATGGCTCGCATTTCGGCGGCCGGGTTCAAGAATCTCGGTCTTGTTTCGTTGCCGGAGCAGGGTAGCTAATTCGGCATGGGACGCAGTCTCACCATCTCCTTTGTCTTTCATTTCGTGCTCTTGGCGCTCGGGATTGTCTCGATGTCGTCGCCGCGCGAAATGGCTGTGGCAAGCGTTGAGGCGCTCCCGATCGACATTGTGCCGGTTGAGGAACTGACGCA
>JANNRN010000090.1:0-2088 GCA_031401375.1 Phyllobacteriaceae bacterium
TGAACGTCTTCCGCAGTCGTATCGCGGTCAATACGGCCGGCAAGATAGCGCGCGGTCCTTTGCTGCCGGGTTTCGACCGGATAGTGATAAACCGCGCCGCGGACGAGACTTTGGTCCGGCCCCAAGGGGAACTCCTGATAGAACTGCATTGAACCAGGTGTCAGCGACAGCACGCTGTTCGGGAAAATGCCATAGTAGATCCATGCTTTACGCAAATGCTCCGGCAGATGCGCGGCCTCGGGCAACAGCTTCACATAGTTGCGGACACTCCAGCGGCGGCCGGCATGCGGGTTGAAAGTGGCAAAGGACCGGCTGACGCCATCTTTCATTTCCTGGTCAAAATAGGTCGATCCGTAAAGGTCCTGCAACGCGGGATGCGCCATGGCCACGTGATAGCCCTCATTGTCAACATCACGCACCGACTTCCAGTTGACCGGCGTCACCTGGCTCCAGACCTTGCCGGAGGGGATCATTGTTTCGGTGTTGTAATGGCCGAACTCCCCGGCTATCCCGCCGAGCAGCCGGGCGACGGATGGTTGGCTGCCCTTCTCGAATCGAAAGAAGATCAGCCCCATCCAGACTTCAATGTCGATCGGAACAAGGCCGAACTTGTTCTTGTCAAGTTCCGGGAAGCTGCGAGGCCGTGCCGGCCCGCGCAAGGTTCCATCGAGATTGTAGACCCAGCCGTGAAACGGGCAAACAAGCGCGTTCCGGCAATTTCCGGCTTCTTCAGTGACAACGCGCGATCCGCGGTGACGGCACATATTGTGAAAGCCGCGTATTTCTCCGTCGGCGCCGCGCACAACAAGGGCGCGTTCACCGGCTACATCCAGAGACAGATAGTCACCTTTTTCGGGCATGTCCGAGACATGACCGATGACTTGCCAATGGGTGCGAAACAGGTGCTCCCGCTCCAGCTCGAGGAATGCAGGGCTGCTGTAGCACCAAGCGGGCAAACCGCTTCTGTCCCAATCATTCACCATGGGCGCGCTGTGAGCGTTCATTTTCGTTGACCTTGTTATTGAATGGTCATTCAACATAACAGAGTTGCTGTCAGGGGGCAATCCCGTGCTGTCCGGGGGACTAGAGCGCATCTGTATTTCACGGAAACACAGATGCGCTCCAGGTTATTGAATTGCCGCGTTGTCCTGTGCTTTTGATGATTCCATCAAAAGCGGAAACGCTTGTTGCAAACGCTGAGGACGTCGCCGGTCGAACTGCCTGGCCTGCGGTTTTCTTCAATCGCGCCCTGTAAAAGCGGTCAGTCTTTCGCGGATGGTGCGGGCAACGCTTTGCGTGCGCCGGTAGAGGTCAAGCTGGCTTGCGGCTTGCCGTGTCGAACGGTCAGCGCCCGGCCGCAATCCGATGGCAAGGGTCGCCATCGGCTCCCTTTCCAGCCAGAGCCGGCTCATGACGGCGTGGTCCGACACTGCGAGTGAATCAGCGCGGATGATATTCGGATCCTCCAAAAGCTTCATGGTCGTGTCGATCATCAGCAGCGTGCCCGGCGAGGAGCCGGCGTAGTTTTCGTCAAAAGCGGTTTTCCATGTGTAGGCAACGCCGGATTCGCGCATGACCACAAGGGAGGCGATGGCCCGGCCATTGAGGTCAAGCGTGTGAACCCGGCATAAATCACGCTCCGCCAGCCCATAGAGGGCCTCGCGCGCAAACGCGGCGCGGAAGCGGTCAATGGCCATTGCGGTGCGCTTGCGCCCTTTCCACCCGGACGCCTCGAGACTGAGAAACTCTTCCGTGCGGGCGCGAACATCTTCGGGATCGCGGCTCTCGGTGAATTCCAACCGGCCGAGTTTCTCAAGCCGGCGCCGTTGACGCTGGAACTCCCGGCGGTGATGGGAGCCAAGCGCAAGCTGGATATAGGAAGGTCCGTCCAGTTGGCTGTGAAGGATCGGTCTGTCGTGCCGTTCGGTGGTCACCACTGGAAGATTACGCCCGATTGCAGCCTGCCGGAAGGCACTCGCAACGGCGCCGTTGATCCGAATATCCGGAATAAGCAGGACTTCGGGCAGTTTCAGGTGCGGCCGGGAAAGTATGTCGAGAACGTCTTCGACGATGCCTACGGGATCTTCC
>JANNRN010000091.1:0-3766 GCA_031401375.1 Phyllobacteriaceae bacterium
GATCGCGCGGTTCTCGGCGGTTTTCCGCCTCCACGATTTCTGCGAGCGCTTGGCAAGCCGGGTGATGGCATGGTGCAGATAGAGTCCGCCGGGTTTCAACAGCCGGTGCATGGAAGAAAAATAGAGGTCATGGCCCGCAAGACCGACGTGTTCAAACATGCCGATTGACGAAATCTTGTCGAACTGGCCCTGCATGTGCTCATAGGATTTCACGTGAATGGTGATTTTGTCCTCAAGACCTTCCGCCTTGATCCGTTCACGCGCCAGCGCAGTCTGGGCTTCCGACAAAGACACGCCGTGGCCGGTTATCCCATGGGTCTTCGCCGCGTAGATCAGGAGCGAACCCCAGCCGCAGCCGATGTCGAGCAAGGTTTCTCCCGGCTTCAGGCGCAGCTTTCGGCAGACATGTTCAAGTTTGTCTTCCTGCGCCTGGTCGAGGCTGTTTTCCCAATCCTTGAAGTAGGCGCAGGTATAGACCATGCGCTCATCGAGAAAGAGCTGATAGAACGCGTTTGACACATCATAGTGATGCGAGATTGCCGCCTTGTCGGATCCGCTGACATGCGGTGAACTGCCGCCAAGCCCTGAATCTTTCAGGCTTCCGCCTGACCACAACAACGAAGGAACGTCTTTCAGCAATTGCCATTTGGGCAGGCTTTTCAGCTTCTGCTTGAACTTGCCCTCGGGCCGCAAGGCGACAATGTCGAAGATCGAACCGCCTTCGACATCAAGCGCCTTGGAAATCCACAGTTCCACAATCGTGTTGAGGTTGGGTCTGAGCGCAATCTGGCGCACGGCCATCGGATCGTTGATCTTGACCGAAGGACCGGCGGCCGGGCCGATTCGCTCGCCATTCCACAATTCAACGGCAAAGCGCGGCTCAAGCGAACGCACAACGTTGCGGATAATGCGTGCGGCCTTGTCTTCTGCCGGCATTTTCAGGCTCCTTTGCGCAGGTTTTGGCAAAGACGTGTAGTCCGGCTGCAACACCACGCCAAGGGTCTATCGCCAGACCTTCAGGCATGGCGATTTCAGATTGTCAAAACGCCCGATCCGTTTCATGCTGGCAACAGTCCAACAAACCGAAGGGAGGTGATCCGATGTCAAGTGATTTCGCTATCTGCTGTGAGGCTTCGGGGGATATGGTGCGCGTGGTGAACTCCCGCTCCTGAGAATATTCTCCAGGCTGCTCAGGCGGCCTGGGTTCCGGCTCATGGCAGACGGAATTGCGGGGACTGCCCTTCGGGGCAGTCCTTTCGTTTTGCCCGCTTGCAGTATGGCAAGCAGCAACGCACCAACGAGAACTTCAATGTCGACGACACAAGACGCACTTGCCCCGCAAAGCGCCCTCACCGACGAAATCGTCGCGATGCTGCGCCTGAGCTGGCCGTTGATTCTGACCAACATGGCGCAGACCGCCATGACGGCGACGGATGTGATGATGCTCGGTTGGCTTAGCCCGAACGCCCTCGCGGCGGGAGCGCTCGGCACCAACTTGTACTTTTCGCTGATGATCTTCGGCCTTGGTCTGGTGCTGGCTGTTTCACCGATGCTGGCAAGGGAACTGGGTGAAAACCGCTTCGCAGTGCGTGAATTGCGCCGCACATTCCGGCAAGGCCTGTGGGTGTCGATCAGCGTCTCGGCGCCGCTATGGATCATCTTGTGGAACACCGAGGCCATTCTCGTTGCCATGGGACAGAACCCGGCTCTCGCAAAAGCTGCCGGCGTTTACATGAACATGCTGCAATGGGCCGTGCTGCCGTTCTACTTCTACATCGTGATGCGCTCGTTCATCTCGGCGCTGGAGCGGCCGGGCTGGGCGCTTTTCATCGGCATTGTCGCGGTGCTGTTCAACGCGCTGGCCAACTGGTGCCTGATCTTCGGCAATTACGGATTTCCGGCGATGGGCATTGCAGGTTCCGGGCTTGCGACCACCCTGTCGTCAATTGTGATGTTTCTCGGGCTCGCTCTGGTGGTTTCCCTCGATCGCCGCTTCAAGCGCTATCGCTTGTTCGGGCGCTTCTGGCGCCCGGACTGGCAACGTTATCGCCAGATGTGGCAACTCGGTCTGCCAATCGGCGCCATTCTTGTGTTCGAAGTCGTGCTGTTCACAGGCGCGGCCCTGGTCATGGGACTGATCGATGAAACATCGCTGGCGGCGCACGCCATTGCCATCCAGATTGCCTCCATCGCCTTCATGGTTCCCATGGGCTTTGGCCAAGCGGCGACGGTCAGGATCGGACGGGCATTCGGCGCGGGCGACAGGGAAGGCATCAGCCGCTCGGGCGTTGTCGCGTTCTGGATGGTGATGGGGTTCATGGTGTTGACCGCGACCCTGATGATCACCTTTCCGCAAGCGCTGATCGGGGTTTTCATTGATGCAGGAAAACCCGAAAACGCCGCTGTGGCAAGCCTTGCCGTGACTTTTCTCGCCTATGCGGCGATGTTTCAGCTGTTTGACGGCGCGCAGGCGGTGGCCATCGGCATGCTGCGAGGTCTGCACGACACCAAAGTGCCGATGCTGATCGCCGCCTTCAGCTATTGGGCGGTCGGCATGCCGCTCGGTGTCTGGCTGGCCTTTGGCGCGGGCATGCGGGGGGCTGGAATATGGATCGGCCTATCCGCCGGTCTGGCGATGGTGGCGGTGCTTTTGCTCCTGCGCTGGGCCCGCCGGGAAGCGCTCGGCCTTGAGCGGCCCTGAGTTGCGTGCGAACCCGGCCAACAAAAAAGAAGGCCGCCATTGCCGGCGGCCTTTGTCCAAGTGGAGGCAGGATCAGTTGGTCAGGCGCAGGCTCTGGATGCGCGCGGCGATATCATCAAACGCCTTTTTCAATTCCGCGCCGTTTTGCGCATTGTAGAAAGTCTGCTCTTTGCCAACGGGCGTAGTGGCGCAATCGGTGAGCATGCGAATGGCCTCCGCCTTGTCACTCGGCTTGGGGATGTCATTCAACCTGAAGCCGATCGTATAGACTTTGACACTCTTGTCCTTGATGGCGTTGCAATAGGACATGGCCAAACGACCGGATTTTTGCGCAATTCCAGGGAAGTTGCCAATCTTCGCATTGGTCAGGCCGGAAGCCTCGGAATTGAACAATCCGTCTGTCATCAGGATCAGGTATTTTTCGGAATCCGGCGCGCCATAGGCAACCGGCTCGGACGGTGTCGGCAGGACCGACTTCCAGCTCGGCGACAGCATGTACCATCCCCATTGCAGGCCGATCTGGCCAGCTGTGCCGCCGACAGGAGAAAGCTTGTCGATCAGCGTGTTCAAGGCTTTGGAATCGCGTGTCAAAGGCTGAACCGCGACGGTCGGGCAATAAAGATCATAAGGATAGGTTTTGCCGTTGTCGGCGGTGTAATTGATCTGGTTGGCACGCGTCACCTTGGCGGCAACCGGGCTGGCATCAGAGAGCATCAATGCGCCCCGGCGCTCGGTTGCGCATGAATCCTTTGGCGTGCCGCCATTTTCCGCTTCGACGGTTGATTTCAGGGGGCCTTTTCCTACGTTTACGCCGAATGAATATGGCGTGATCGCCACGCGCGTGTTGTCAGACCCGTTGTTCAGGAATGCCTTGACAGCGGACTTTGCCGCAATCTTCAGATCACCAATCTTGTTGTAGTCCTCCATCGACCCCGTCACATCAAGCACCATGGAGACCTCGACCTTGCGCTCCGAATAAAGCGCGCCGATGGTCACGTTGATGGTCTGGACCTTGGGCAGGTTCATCACCGGAAACATCATTGCAACATCGGTGCTCGCCGTTGC